>NZ_JAATTW010000119.1:0-999 GCF_013414205.1 Pseudoalteromonas sp. MIP2626 | reverse complement strand
TAATGCCGATCAGTTAAGGTTAATTGATCGGTTGACCGATCTAAATGATCGTGAATAATCCGTAATTAGTTTCGCTAATTACGGTTTTTTTATGGATATTCAAACAGCTCTTTCAACCACCTTCTCATCTGCTGATGAATTTACAACGCTTGATAACTTATCTGGCATCTTAGATCCCGAATTACTTAACCAAGCTTTTGAAAAATCGGGTGTCGCCACCGTTCGTAAACGTCGCTTACCACTCGATGCTGTCGTTTGGTCTGTGATTGGTATGAGTTTATTTCGTCATGAATCTGTTTGGGATATAGCCTCTAAAATGGACATCGCCTTACCAGGTAAAGGGAAACTAGTTGCCCCTAGTGCCATGGTTCAAGCGAGACAACGCTTAGGTGAAGATGCTGTCGAGCAGGTCTTCAAGATGATGGCGTCACGGCATTATAATCATGCCCACTTCGATACATTTTGTGGCTTAAATCTATTAGCTGTTGATGGCGTTGTTTTTCGTACACATGATACGCCAGAGAATAAAGACGTATTTGGGTGTGGCTCAACCCAGTATGGTGAAAATACCTATCCGCAAATTCGGATGGTATGCCACATGGAGCTAACGAGCCATCAACTCATTAATTGTACTTTTAACGGGCAACATCAAGGAGAAATGACACTCGCTGAAGAGCTCATTGAAGGTACACCGGATAACTCATTAACCTTATTTGATCGCGGTTATTATTCATTAGGGCTTTTGCATCGTTGGCACCAAGCAGGGACTGAAAGGCACTGGATGATACCTGTCAGAAAAGGCTTAACGGTTGATACCATAAAGAAAATGAGTAAAAATGACCAGTTAGTGCGTCTTAAAACATCGCCACAAGCGCGAAAAAAGTTTACTGACTTGCCAGAGTTTATAGAAGCTCGGCTGCTTACTTACACGCATAATAATAAGCAGTATCAGATTCTTACATCAATGCTTGATGTAATGCGTTACCCATCAAAAGAAAT
>NZ_JAATTW010000118.1:0-1212 GCF_013414205.1 Pseudoalteromonas sp. MIP2626 | reverse complement strand
CCGCTTTTTAAAAACTGTTTGAGCAGTTTTAAGATGCTACCGTCTGTCACTTTGCGTTTGACGCTGCTTATGATCAAGTCGTGATCGAGTAGGTCAAAACACTTCGACAGATCCATATCAACCACCCACTCACGGTGATATTTACGAATAAATACCGTGGCTTTGCTGATGGCGTCATGACAACTTCGTTTCGGCCTGTACCCATAACTTGATGGGTGAAAGTCGATGTCGAAGAGCGGTTGGAGAATGTTCAATAGTGTTTGTTGTACTATGCGGTCGCGAACTGTTGGAATTCCCAGCAGTCTCACACCACCATCATCTTTCGGTATTTCTATCCGTTTGACTGGCTGTGCGCGATACTGCTTGCTTTGCAGTTCACCTTGCAGTTGTTTCAAGTTTTCTTCTAAATTCAAGGCGAACGCGGCTATGGACTGCCTATCTATTCCGGCGGCTCCTTTCGCTGCTTTCACTTTTTTGAATCCCTTGTATAGGTTATTAATATCTAATAATTGCCCATACAAGCTGTAGTAAACTGTCATCAATTGCCTTTGCTTACGGTATGTCTGTCGTTTCACATTGATGTATAGTGGTGTTCTTCATGAGGACATTAGGTGTGCTAGCCGAATGGCAATCTGCCTAAGTGGTCGCTCATTACTCCCATGCTCGGCCTTCAGTTCTCAGCGTCCACATTCCTGCTTAGCCGTCATCTCTTGCCTATTTCCGTCGAAATACATGTGAGCCTATACGTCGATACTCCTGATTTTCATACACTTAAAGAATACTTCCCCCCTTCGCAATCAATTAAAACTTTTGATTAAAATTGACCCTATCAAACATTCTGTTGATAGTCGGCTTGGTTTTGTCCTCCACACCATTACTGGCTTTCATCGGCCTAGCCTTACTCACTACTACGGGTTCATCTGCCACCTCACACCGACGTTAAACCTTGGGTTTCCCCTTGAGTTTAGGCCACTTATTTACACTAAGTTTAGATGCCAGGCTTCCCCAGTTACTGCACTGGCTCCCTGTTAGAAATCCCACCCTCAAGCACAGTATTGGTCTGACTAAGTATAGGGCGTTGCGCTATTTTGCACGCTGACCCACCAATACTGCCGAAACAGGTTACGGTTAGTTGTGTACCTCTAACTTCTTATGGCTTCCTTCAGACCCCACCGTTGGCCAGTGACGCCCTTGCCATTCAGATTATCTTCC
>NZ_JAATTW010000117.1:0-1231 GCF_013414205.1 Pseudoalteromonas sp. MIP2626 | reverse complement strand
TGTGCCAAAAGCAGCCCTTGAGTGACTTAGTGATAAAGGCTGCAATGATACGATTGCTGACATTTCACTATTTCTTTTTATGCCTTCTCATTGCCATTAATAGACTGTCATTTAGCTATCGCAACAACTTTGACCTTCTTGAATTGGCGGGCATTTCACTGTTCCATAAGAGCAATATACGCAACAATCGCCTTTCAAAGGCTTTAGGAGAACTTTGCAAGATTCACATTCATAATACCACTGGCAAGCGTTGGTTGGCATTTCTTCAGTTTTACTGAAGCCACACTCAGGGCAAGTAATGGTAGAATTTAACTCTATACTTTGCATGTTTGCTCCTTCAAAGGTTTAACAATGTCTAATACGGACATTACAATCATCAAACAAATACCTACATAAAACAAATAAGTGCTCCATTCGTATTGCCATAGTGGATAGAGGGTTAACAAAACCGCTATAGGGCCAATAACCCCAAGAATACCTCTCGCATGATTTTGGTTTTTATACCAGTTATACAAATTTACCAACAATGCCAGAGTTGCAAATATAGGTAACAAGGTATTTACAGCAATTCCCTCAAAGTGAGAGAGAAAGCCTAATCCTAATGCTGATGCTAACGAGCCGAGTGCGGGGAAGCACCCCGTACAACTAAGAGCCGCAAGCCAAACACCACCTGAGCTAACTTTATCTAAAATCTTATTAATCATTTTTAACGTCTAACATTATTTGAATGATTTGAGTATGAACTCCGTAGGTAGGTACGGAGTCAATACTATTTTAGCGAATCGATTATTGGGCAGTGGGATTGATCGTTATTGTTGCGGCATGAATTAGTCATTTCTTTTATGACGACTTCTAAGCGTTGAAGGTCAGCTATCTTATTTTGAATTACGTTCAATTTCAGCAAGCCTAGGGATTCTACTTTGGCACAATCGCCATCCATTGACATCAATGAAGCCACTTCTTTTAGAGTAAAGCCAAGTGCTTTGGCCTTACAGATGAATTGTAATTGTTTGGTGATTGAGTCGTCATAGACACGATAACCATTTTGAGGTTTTTGAGGCTGTTTTATCAAGCCTTCCCGCTCATAAAACCGTATAGTTTCTACGCCTATATCAAGTTCTTTAGCCAACTTGCCTATTGTTTTCATCGTCCAACCATAAAATCAACTTTAATCATGACATTAGTATATCAATACGAAGTAAAATTGCTCGAACTACAATGACTGGTTTTC
>NZ_JAATTW010000116.1:0-1301 GCF_013414205.1 Pseudoalteromonas sp. MIP2626 | reverse complement strand
TGCTTAAACATCGCTTCCTGGCGATACAGCGGTAACCCGTATTGGTATTTACTGGTGATAAGCTGACTGAGCAAACTGCTGGTTGCAATGCCTTTGTTGATGGGCATGGCAGGCATTGAGGCTTGTTTAATCTGTGTCTGAGTTAAGGATTTATCACAGTGACGGCAGGCGTATTTAGGCCTAATATGCTCAATCACTTTGATTTTAGCGGGTATGAACTCAAGCTTTTCTGACTTATCTTCACCCATTTTATGTAGCTCACCGCCACAGCAATCACAGGTTTTGTCGATGATGTCGTGAATAACCTGCTCACGAGGTAAGTCTTTTGGCAGTGGCTTACGCACCGGCTTTTTACGGGTATAGCTAATGGATTGTTGCTCTGCCTCAACTTCCTCAACAATTTCTTCCACTTCATTGAATAACTCGCCTTGCCCGGCAAAGCCTTCAGCACTTTTGCCGAATTGTTTTTGTTGGGCCAAGCTCCAGCGCTCTTCCAATGCCGCAATCTGGGCATCCTTCTGCGCTAACAGTTTTTCAAGTTCAGCAATGCGCTGTTTAAGGGCGAGTTCATTTTTCATGACGCCTATTTTAAGGCATCATCAAAGGCTTTGCAGTGCTAACTGAACTCACTTTGATGATCATCAATCGATCGCAAATATTAAAGCATTTGCTTACCTGCGACATCAATTTTACTGTGTCCAATCACATCATAACCCGATAATAACCAGTGTAATTGCTGCTCGCTTAAGGTCATGGTGGGTGACATGAGTTTGGGCCATTTGAACTTATGCTTATCTAATCGCTTATACCACAGTGCAAAACCGGTGTTATCCCAGTAAAGCAGTTTGAGTTTGTCACGGCCTTTATTACAAAACACAAATAGCGCACCACTGAGCACGGGTAGTTCAAGCTCTGCTTCCACCAACGCCGCCAGACCATTAATTGATTTTCGAAAATCAACGGCATCGGCACATAAATAGACGGTGGGTACATCAACGAACATCCTCATACCGTTAGCCCTTTAATAATGGCAACGATATCGGCCGTCGCTAAATCGATAGGAAACGTGAGTTGGCCGGTTAGCGTATCAAACTGCAGCGTATTTTGACGAGTTTGCGCGCAGACTTCAGTAGTTTGTTTTACCTGGACAAAACGTGATGATGTAAGGCACTGCGTGTGCACTGGCAAGGTGGAATTAGGCTGGTCTTTTGCCAGTAAAGCACGTTGTTTATAATAAGTCGTAATAGCGACATTATGGTGTTGGCAGAATTCAATATTAGTACCACTAAACGTACTGCGTT
>NZ_JAATTW010000115.1:0-1320 GCF_013414205.1 Pseudoalteromonas sp. MIP2626 | reverse complement strand
GACATCCTCCCCCACCTCGCTTCGCGCCCGACAAGTCGGGAAAGGAGGGGGATTCCTGTTTCATAGCGTATCGCTTTAAATTCAAAAGAATCTAAAGTCTTACTTACGCTCCACAGGCTAACACTGTCTGCCCGACAGCTTTAATATTCAGTGCCGCATTTATGTCGCGGTCTAGCTCGCTAGAGCATTGAGGACACGACCATTTACGGATATGTAACGGCAAGGAATCGACAACGTGACCGCAGCAATTACAGCGTTTAGAGCTTGGATACCACTTATCAATCTTAACTACAGTTCGACCGTACCACTCAGCTTTGTAGGTAAGTTGGCGCACGAACTCGCCCCAGTTGGCATCGCTAATTGCTTTAGCAAGTTTTCGATTCTTGACCATGTTTTTTACGCTCAGACTTTCACAGCTAATCACTTGATTATCGTTTATCAATTGGGAAGTCAGTTTGTGGGTGAAGTCGTGACGACAATCAGCAATCTTTGCTTGAACGCGAGCGACTTTCTTTCTGGCTTTGTGGAAGTTAGAAGAACCTTTCTTCTTCTTCGATAGCACACGTTGAGTCTTAGCTAGTTTACTAGCGTAACGCTTGGTGTGACGGGGATTTCCAGACTTGAAACCGTTGGAGGCAATAACAAGATCAGTCAAACCTAAATCAATACCGGCTGTATTTTTACTAATCGATAGTGGTTTTGGCTCGAAGCGACACAGACAAGATACAAAGTAGCGACCCGCACTGTCTTTGCTAATTGTAATGGTGGTTGGTTCGCTAGGCAGCTCTCGCGACCAACGAACATTTATAGGTTGCTTAGATTTAGCCATGAACAACTGACCATCAGTATATCTGAATGCTGCTTTGGTTAGTTGTGCGCTTTGTTTCGAGCGCTTCTTTTTGAAAGTTGGGTATTTAGCTCGACCCTCAAAGAAGTTCTTAAAAGCAGTTTGTTGGTTTCTGATTGCTTGCTGCAAAGGAACGCTAGAAACATCATTAAGCCAAGGGAACTCAGGGTTTTTCTTGAGTTCAGTTAGATAGCTTGATGCTTTGCTGTAGTTAATCTTGATTTGCTCATTGTAGTAAGCATCAGTACGCCAACGAAGAATAGAGTTGTAAACAAAACGCGTACAGCCAAACGTCTGTTCAAGTAAGGTTACTTGCTCAGGTGTTGGGTAGAACCGTTGTTTAACCGCTATCTCTTTCATGCCTTACAAGATATACAGTGTTTTCGTAAGATTCAAGCTCTATTGTTAGCGCGTTGCGCTAAAACCTTACATCCCCGACCTAAAGGACGGAGTTTTTCGGCTCAAATGATAAA
>NZ_JAATTW010000114.1:0-1324 GCF_013414205.1 Pseudoalteromonas sp. MIP2626 | reverse complement strand
GAGCCTGTAACGGATTCTGTGTAACTGCCCGTTTTTAGATTTTAAATATGCTTGCTGAGTCGTTCCTCAAATTCAATGATAAAACGACTCATTGCATTTCGCCAGTCTCGAATTGGCATCGTCCATTTTTTCGATGCCTCTTTTATTGCCAAATAAATCATTTTTCTCGCAGAGTCGTCATTTGGAAATATCTTACGCTTTTTAATCGCTCGGCGAATAACGCTGTTGAGTGACTCAATGGCATTCGTTGTATAAATGGCTTTTCGTATTGCCTCCGGATAATTAAATAACGTGTTTAAATTGTCCCAATTCGCACGCCATGACTTTGCTATTTGAGGATATTGATTGTCCCATTTCTCTGCAAATCGCTCCAACTCCAGCAACGCCTCTTCTTCTGTCGACGAGCGGTAAATCAGCTTTAAATCGGCCGTCACGGCTTTATAATCTTTCCATGAGACATATTTCAATGAGTTTCGAACCATATGCACTATACACAATTGAACATGAGTTTGCGGGTAAGCAGTATTAATTGCATCAGGAAATCCCTTCAGCCCATCTACGCACGCGATTAAGATATCTTCAACGCCCCGTTGGCTTAATTCGGTGAGCACGCTCAACCAAAACTTAGCCCCTTCATTTTCTGAAATCCACATGCCAAGCAGTTCTTTATGGCCGTCAATATTAATACCTAAAGCAAGGTAAATAGACTTTTTGATAACGCGCTTATCTTGGCGTATTTTTACAACCAAGCAATCCAAATAAACAATAGGATAAATCGCATCCAGGGGGCGAGATTGCCATTCAGTGACTTGCTCCATAACAGCGCTGGTAACACGTGACACCAATGTGGGAGAGATATCAGCGCCATACCACTCATGAAAGGCATTCACGATATCGCGTGTGCTCATTCCTTGGGCATACAGCCATAAAATTTTATCATCCATTGAGGTGAATCGAGATTGATGCTTTTTAACAAGCTGTGGCTCAAAAGAGCCTTCACGGTCGCGGGGCGTATCAAGCTCAAACTCACCGTCTTCTGTCTTGATACGCTTACTTGTTTTACCATTTCGGCTATTACTGCTCGTGGATTTACTGTGTTTTTGATAGCCTAAATGTTCATCCATTTCTGCATTAAGTGCGGCTTCAACAGTTATCTTTTTTAACATCTGACTAAATTGATTTAAATCGTCAGGTGTTTTAATACTTTTAGCTGCTTCTTTTGCAAACGCTTCGAGTTCTTCTTTATTCATGTTCATCGCCTAATCCTTAAACTCTTGATAGAGTAAATTATGATAGGCAGTTACACAAAATTAGTTACATCCTC
>NZ_JAATTW010000113.1:0-1327 GCF_013414205.1 Pseudoalteromonas sp. MIP2626 | reverse complement strand
TAGGGTCTTATATGGACTCCCTATTAATGTCAAAAATAAAATTGAAATAAATTAGATGCTAGCTTATATACGGGCTCAAATTGAGGAGCTACCCCTGGCCTCAAATGTATTCGCACCTTCATGACTTTTCTGTTGAGCAGTTTTTCAAACTTCAGACCCTAACAGTCTATTGAAGGTCGGTCTTACCTATTTCAATCGATCTTTCTGACAAGTTTTTAAGCCACAAGTAATTGTGGCTGATAATCTTTGTTATGCTTTTGCATTGCAAAAGCCGTTCTGATTGTTTTATTTGCTAACGCTATTGCGGCTACTTTTTTGCCTCGACGTACACTTAATTCTTTTAACCATATATCTTTTTGGCTACGAACTTCTCTTTTTTCTAGTTGTGAAACAACAGCTAATGCGCCTTTATACAAAGCACTACGCAGCTTCTTATTTCCTATTACTTTAGATATCGAGCCTATCTTTTGTTTTCCCCCGCTACTATGCTGTACTGGTGTTAGACCAAAGCAGGCCGCAGCTTCTCGACCATTTTTAAAATGGGTTGTATTACCTAGTGCTATTTTAATCAGTATTGCACAGACCGGTCCCACGCCTTCTAATGCTTGCAAGCGTATACAGGTTTGATCTTCTTTAATTACTTCATGCAATTGCTTTTCAATCAGCTTCACCTCTTCGACCGCCTCAGTAAAACGCTGATAAACTCGGTTAATTGTGAAGCGAAAAGCGCCTGTTAGGCTGTTTTCAGCATCTTCTAATATCTCAGGTATCGCTTGGGTCAACTTCGTATCCCCTTGAGCAATTGGGTAACCAAACTCTAACAATAAAGCTCTTAGTTGATTACCTAAGCTGACTTTTTGTTTGACTAATAAATCACGCATACATTCAATGCCTTGTAAGCATTGCTCTTGCACTGAAAGTAAACGACTTCCTTTTATATGAGGCTGTCTCGCTGCAACTGAAATAGCCAGCGCATCATTTGCATCGGTTTTCTGCCCTTGACGAAACGCTTTTACCTGTCGCGCGTTGATCGCTTTGATCTGGTGCCCTGCCTGTTTAGCAAATTGCGCCCAATAATGCGTACCACCACATGATTCCATAGCAACTAAAGATTGCTGTTCTTTAATTAATAACTCTTTAAGCTTGGCTCTGCTTATTGTTTTGTTATAAATAACTTTGCCATTGCTTTGCGTTTTGCAAACTTGAAATAAATTTTTTGCTAAATCAATCGCTATCACATTACAATTCAACATGTATGGGCTCCTTAGTAAAAGTTTGAACACTTATTACGTTACTTCTGATGGAAGTGGGAGTCCATACATCTGTT
>NZ_JAATTW010000112.1:0-1396 GCF_013414205.1 Pseudoalteromonas sp. MIP2626 | reverse complement strand
GATCAACAGAAGCATATTCCATGTATTAATGAGATAGGTAAATACATTAATTAATGGAACGGAGTAACTATAAGCCGCTCAAATCCGACGCCAAAAAGCGGCGCGGTTTAGCGGAGCGTTAGTTGCCGCAATAAGTTTTGCTTTATTTATATTGAAACTGTGGCGCTTCATTTAATAATTTTGTATTTATTGCCATTCTTTTTTGTGGTGATTTTATTGGCAATAAATTAGTGTCAGTTTTTTGCTAAACAGTTTTCGCCTGAGTTTTTTTTGCGTAAATAATTAGCCAAAATGTTATCGGCTCAAAGTCACGGTAATGGGCAATATTGCGGCGGGGTATTTTTTGATTCTTCCGTAAAACTATGAATATTTTAAAAATTGGTTGTTTGGGCAATTACAGTTACAAACAACTAACAAGGCTTTAAAGCTGGACAAATAACAGTTGGTTTTTGCTCCTTCGTCGCCTATTTTAACCAACTATCATTTGCCACTTAAAGTGGCGTTGAGGCTATAGAATTACTCTTTTTTAAGAAAAACAGCCTGTTTTATGGGTTCCAAATGCATTACCTAATGCTCTAAAAACGCTTAGAATTAATTGTAGGAGCTCGTTTTTAAATTGATTTTGGCTGTTGGAGTTATTCTACAGCCTCGTTAGCAGTAAAAGGAGTTTACATCTTGTGAAGTATTCAATTATATCTCTAGTTATTGTTTTAGCTGGTTGCGCTCAAAACTCAGGCATCATTCCAATGGGCGGTGAAACTTATATGGTTTCTCGTCAAGCTGCTACAGGTTTTACGGGGATGGGTACGCTAAAAGCAGAAGCTATGAGAGAAGCATATACACAATGTCAAAAATCACAAAAAATGGTTAAGATTCTAGAGACTATTGATGCAAAACCGCCATTTATATTTGGTAATTTTCCTAAAACTGAAATTCGGTTTAAGTGTGTTGAAGAGTCTTAATCTAGCAAATTACTGCTAACAACACGCCCTGAGGTGGACAGCAAGCACTAAAGCTCACTTTCCACCGCAAATTTTAACAGCGGTGATCCCTTACTTTTCAATGCGATTAAGTAAGTTGATTCATCGTAGGGCGTATGTGTTTTCCAGCACTTAAATAGTATTCTTATCCACTTAAATGCTAATGATCTGATGATGGTATTATGGGGTTTTCCTTTGGCTTCTTGCTGCCGATAATATGCTTTTTCCCAAAATGAATAACGCACAGATAATCCTGCCCATTCTACAAATGTTTGCCTTAAAAATTTAGAAATTATACAGAGCCCCTTAAAGTTTTCACTTGGCGTATTCATAGAGTATTTTATCGAAATTTTCCGAGAAAACCCATTGATCGACGCGAAGCGGTGTCGATGGGATGAATCGGAATAGTTAGCCCT
>NZ_JAATTW010000111.1:0-1397 GCF_013414205.1 Pseudoalteromonas sp. MIP2626 | reverse complement strand
TTAGATGAAGCGGCATTAATCGCCTGTATGGCATATGTTGATTTAAACCCAATAAGAGCAAAGGCAGCAGCAACACCAGAAACATCAGAGCATACCAGCGTAAAAATACGCATTGAAAGTGCCACTGCAGGTAAGCAACCGAAGCAACTCCTGCGCTTTTCAGGTAAACCAAAAAAGCACATGGCGAAAGGATTACCCTTTGCGCTTAAATCTTACCTTGAACTAGTAGAATTAACCGGGCGTTGTATACGCGAAGGTAAAGCAGGCTATATCGAAAGCAGCACATTACCCCTGTTACAAAGAGTAAACATTACCCCCGAAAACTGGCTAAAACTCACCACACAATTTAGTCGCGTATTTCATGGCGCAGTAGGTCGCCCAGCGTCACACGAAGGATACTGCGAACACCTAAACAGAAAGCGGCGCACCAACGTTAGTAACTGCGAAAAGCTACTGGCTTAAAATTTTACTTCAAAAACTCTCCGTTATTCCCCCTCACTGTGAAAGCACAGTATTTCGCATGCCTAAAAATGAATAAAAAGCAGTTAAATACAACGTTATCTGAATAAGCAGAGGTGTTTTAAAAATTAAGGATGCTTTTAAGCCTAGCAATGTTTGTTTAGATAAACACCAAAGGGATTAATAATTAGAATGGGTGTCATTTAAATTTTCCAAAGAGATTAATAATTAGAGTGGGTGTCATTTTAATTTTTTGGCTTTGAGTGCTAAGTGAGAACTATTTTAAGTTGATTTAAGTTGATATAACAATGATCTGAAGTAATGCTGATATTCGCCCGTCGGGTGGCGCTTCGCTTAACCGACCTACGTTTTTAAATATATTTGAGGGCAAGACAATATTAGTAATAAAAAAGCCTAAGCGGTGTTTAAAGTACTGCTTAGGCTTTATTTTTTATGCGTGTATTACTGTAAGTGTACTAGTAGCTTTTGTGCGCTATCAAACAGCATTAAAGAGCCTAAAATAAATAATATAATGGCAGAAAGTCGACCAAATTTAATCGCAAGTGCCGGGTTATTGCTTAATATTTTTCGGGCGCTAACACCAATAAACCAATATACAAAGCCACAGCCAATTAAATGAATTACGCTTAATACTAACAGCTGCTCGGTGATCGAAAATGAAAAGCTCGGAAATACAAATTGTGGCAATAATGCTAAAAATAGCAGCATTACTTTAGGATTTAACCCGCTAATAATAAAGCCTTTTTTCATCCACTTTAATGGTGTTTCGCCTAATTCACTAGCAGCGCCATTATATACTGCGGGTACTGGCTAATGCCAGTCAGTTAACACTGACTGGCTTTTTTTTATAGGGATATTTAGATGGTTTCTTTTTCACACATCGTGGAAAGCTGCGCTCATGACGCCTTGTTGGTAAC
>NZ_JAATTW010000110.1:0-1425 GCF_013414205.1 Pseudoalteromonas sp. MIP2626 | reverse complement strand
TAATGCAGATCGTTTAAGCTAATTGAACGATCTTTCAGAGGCTTCATAATAGGCTACAACAGAAGTTGTGGCCTATTTTTATGTCTGAATTTATTAAAGAATTACACCTTACTACTGAGTTTTGCCAAGATCGCGATATTGATTCGTTTACTAAGCACATTCCCCTTGAGTGGATTGAAGAAGCTGTTAACCAAACAGGAAGAGCATCAGTACGTAAACGACGCTTCCCCGCCGAGCAAGCCGCTTGGCTTGTGTTAGGAATTGGTTTATTAAGAAACCGCTCAATATCTGAAGTCTGTGACAAACTAGAGCTCGCTTTTCCTGACGCTAAAGGAGAGCTTCCCCCATTGGCGACCAGCAGTATAATAAAAGGGAAAGAAAAGCTAGGCGCTGCGCCTATGAAGCACCTTTTTAAACATACAGCAACGCAGTGGGAGCAGTCGCAAACGTTTGATGACGTCTGTGGTTTAAAGCTACTAAGCGTTGACGGTACACAATTTAAAACCCAAGATACCCCGAGTAACCGTCACTTTGGATATGCTCAATCGACAACTAACTTTCCCTCAGTACTTGCTGTGACCTTGATGTCGACAAGAACGCATTTAATATCCGATGCAGCGTTTGGCCCTATCACTCAAAGTGAAATTCATTATGCTCAACAGCTTGTTGGCTCAGCACCTGAACATTCATTGACCCTCTTTGATAGAGGTTTCTTTTCGGCTGAACTATTCACGAGCTGGCAAGGTGTTAGCGAAAATCATCATTGGCTTACGCCCATTAAAAGCAAAATGCGCTATGAAATAACGGAATCATTTAGTGATTATGACCACTTAATAACAATGCCTATTTCGCCACAAGCTAAAAAATCAGCCCCTTACCTAGGTGATACATGGCAAGCAAGACTTATTCAAATTCCGACACCTAAAGGTGAAATAAAAGGGTTCATCACCTCATGCGTCTGTCCAGAAAAATACCCGCTAAAAGCGCTACTCCATGTTTATTGGCAAAGGTGGGAAATAGAGCGAGGATATGGTGAGCTCAAACAATATCAATTATCTAATAAACCAGCGCTACGGAGCCTGAAACAGGAAGGTATTTATCAAGAACTATGGGGTATTCTGACGTCATACAATATCGTGAGGCTTGAAATGGCAGAGATGGCTAAAGCCCATAAAGTGGAGCCATTACGCATCAGTTTCATAAACGCATTATACCTGATACAAGACGAGTTTTTATGGTGCTCAGGTCGAAGCCCCGGGACAATCCCTAAAAAGCTGAAAGAACTACGTGAAAACGGGAAACGGCTAATATTACCGGAGAAAAGAAAGCGAAAAGCTTATCCGCGAGCGGTGCTCGCAAAGACACAAAAATATCCGGTTAGGTATAAACGAAAAAACACCACTCGTTCTTAAACGAGTGGTGTTA
>NZ_JAATTW010000010.1:0-81479 GCF_013414205.1 Pseudoalteromonas sp. MIP2626 | reverse complement strand
GGTGCTCGCAAAGACACAAAAATATCCGGTTAGGTATAAACGAAAAAACACCACTCGTTCTTAAACGAGTGGTGTTAAGTTTTTACTAGGCCTTTTTTATTGAACAAAATACTTCAGGCAAGTACACTAAGGAGCTATATTACAAGGAGATTTAATTGTTAAAGCAAGATGAAAATTTATCTTTTATTATTGAACCGCAGCTGGGCCAACGCTCAGAGCAACGCCTTGATTTATACTTTTCTATTCCCAACGAAATGGGCGTGAATGCACAAACCCTTAGTGAAGAATCCTATTTTAATAATCAATTTAAATCTTATTTAGCTTATAACGCCAATAATATTCACTTACCGCTAGTGCGAAGCCGTTTTGTAAGTAAAAACAAAGGTGAGCAGCGAGATTACCGACAAAACCTCAATTTGTATTGTTATCAGGTGCGCTTGGCTATTGATGCAGATATTAAAGAAACCCTCAAAATAGAAGACCCTGATGAATTTTATCAACGGGCGGGTGAGCTGTGCGAGCAAAGCCAAAGCTTATTAAGAAAACTAAGACGTTATACCCCTGAAGATGAAAAGCTAATTTCATTTTACACCAATGCCGATAACTACCTTAGTTGGCAAATAGAGCAGTCGTTTTTAAAACTGCTCGATGAAGGACCGCGCAGTAGTGACTATGCAAAAGAGCGCAACGACTTAGTTAATTTTTGTAAGTCAGAAAACAGTTATCGCGAAGAGCAACAATATAATTCAGAATCAACCCTTAAAGATGCAAACCGCATTACTAATAAAATGCGGTTATTGCAGCGTTTAATTGAACATGGTGTAATTTTAAACCGCCAAACTCGCTACCTTAATAGTTATTTAAAACGTTTAGTTAAGGGCTCGGTAACCGCTGTAATTATGGCGTTAGTGATGATAGTTATACTCAACGCACGCGCAACTTTTACAGAAGTGACTGCAACATTAATCTTAATATTGGGGCTTATTTATGGCCTTCGCGAAATATTTAAAGAAGATATAACCCGAATTATTTGGCGCTCTATTGTGCGTGGGCGGCCTAAGTGGCGTTTTATTTTTAAAAATAGCGTGACCAAAGACAAAGTAGCGAGTCAGTTTATTTGGTTAGAATATACGCGCTTTAAAAAAATCCCCAAAGAAGTACGTGCTATTTTCTCCAAACGCCGCCAACAAAATAAGCTCGCTGCACAGTGGTTACACTTTGCTAGCGAAACACGTGTAAATGCCCGAGAGTTTTTACCGGGTTACGATAGCTTGCATCAAACACTGCAATTTAGTCTTGCGCCGTTTTCTCGCTATCTTAAAAAAGGTGAGGGTAAGTTATATCATCTTGAGAGTAATAAGATTTCTAAGCAGGCTGTAGAGCGGCGTTATCAATTAAATATGGTATTAGTGCTAACCGAGCGAGATAAAAAGCTGTATCAGCGTTATAAAATAACCATGAACCGCAGTAAAATAGTTAATATTGAACTTATTTACTCTGATGACGGTACTAGGCAGGAATAACAAAGGCTGTAACCGGTTACATCCCATGTTATTCCTCTAAAGGGTTAGCGTTAGTTGTTTGCTAACCCTTTTTTGGTAAATAAAGTTACCTTGTTTGATACGAGTATAATTTCAATATTTTTAGCATCGTCACCCCAAACGCAGTTGGTATGCAGTGTTTTTTCTACGCAGTTATCAGCGCTCCCTAAAAAAACTTCGACTTCTGATTTATCCATACCAATTTTTATTTTTTCGTAGTTCTCAACATTTACTTTAGAACACGCCGCTAGGCTTAGCGTTGCTGCAATAATCAGGAGTTTTTTCATTGTTATTTCCTATGTGTTAAATAACATCATACTAATGTTTGAATTTTCTAATTTGGACGATCATTCCCATTCTAGGGTGATCAAAATAGTGTATTTCTTCACTTATTACTCGTCTGAATTGTGAAAAACGAGCTGCTTCTATTTCACCACTATCGCGCTTTTGGCTAATATCGAAATTAGCCGTTATGTATAAATAATGGCGTAAATGTATTTTAAATAAACCGTCGAGTTCCCACTTCATAGTGGGTTCTTTAGGTGCATTAAAAAAAGAATTTTGCGAGTTAACTAAGCTAACAAAGTCTGGGTTTGCATAACTTGGTGCGCTTTGCTCTGCACTTTTAATGTGCTCGCCGGCGATTAAATGCATGCTAGGTGCACGCGACTTGCTTGCCCCCTCAAAACGCCAGCCAGTATGTAATAGTGGCGTTAACCCTTTGCGCTCTAGGGCTTGGCGTTGGCTGTTAAATTGCAGCTGTGTTGGTGCTAAAATGTATGTTTGCTGCATTGTATCTTGTGCAGCTACAAGCGGTGTTACCGGTAGCTGATCGTAACTTTTTAAATAATCAATACTATTATCACACACGCCAGATTGCTGTTTTGAGTTAACTAAAGAATCAGTAAAAGAGCGTTTTTCAAAGCGTGTATCGCCATCAATACACGCTTGCATAGCTTGCTCAGTGTAAAGTGGGGTGAGTAAATCAAGTGTATTTTTATCTTCAATAGCTGGTTTTTTAAGGCTAAAGTCTTCTTGTAAGTACGGAGCAGGGCGTTGTTTAAATACCAGTACTTCTACTTCAAACCAGCGCTCAGCAATTGCGGTGCTGCTAAATAAGCAGCATAAAATAATAAGCGATTTTTTTAGCAACATTAGTGGCTAACCTTTTTTTCGAAATCTGCAAGCATTGCAGTGACCATTTTCAAGCGTTCGCGGGCATTTGCCTCGCTAATAACAAAGCGCAGTTTATTTGCGCCATCCATTTTGTACACGCGCGGTGCACTTTGTATCAAGCCTATGATGAAGCTAGGATTAACCTTAGTATTTTGGCTAAATTCAAAGTAACCACCTTTCGGGTTTGCCTCAATTTTTGTTATACCTAAATCACTTGCTCGCATTTTTAATTGCTGCAGGCTAAAGAGGTTTTTAGCCGCGTCGGGTAATAAGCCAAAGCGGTCGATTAATTCTACCTGCAATTCGTCCATATCGGCAACATTAGCACAACTAGCAACGCGCTTGTACATACCTAAACGTGCGTTCACATCGTAAATATAATCATCGGGTAATAAAGCCGGTAGCTTTAAGTCTACCTCAGTTTGTTTTTGCAAGAGGTTTTCAAGGGTGGGCTCTTTGCCTTCTCGCAATGCTTTTACTGCTTGTTCAAGCATTTCCATGTATAAGCTAAAGCCAATGGTTTGCATTTGTCCTGATTGATCATCACCTAAAAGCTCACCCGCACCACGAATTTCTAAATCGTGGGTTGCTAGTGCAAAACCTGCGCCTAAGTCTTCTAATGACTCTATTGCTTGTAAGCGTTTGCTTGCATCTTTAGAAAGAGCTTTAGGATCGCCTGTTAATAAGTAGGCATAAGCTTGGTGATGGCTGCGACCAACACGTCCACGTAATTGATGTAACTGCGCTAAACCTAGTTTGTCGGCTCTATCCATAATTATGGTGTTAGCAGTTGGTATGTCAATACCGGTTTCTATTATAGTGGTACACACTAATACGTTGTATTTTTGGTGGTAAAAGTCAGCCATTATTTGCTCAAGCTCTTGCTCGCGCATTTGCCCATGTGCACTGGTTACGCTTGCCTCGGGCACCCATTCACTTATTTCTTGTGCTACGCGCTCAATTGTCTCTACGTTATTATGTAAAAAGTAAACTTGGCCACCGCGTTTAATTTCTCGCAGTACCGCTTCACGTATTAATTCTACATCGCGTTGGCGCACAAAGGTTTTTACTGCTAAACGCTTTGCAGGTGGAGTGGCAATAATAGATAAGTCGCGCATACCGCTCATGGCCATATTTAAGGTACGCGGGATAGGCGTTGCAGTTAAAGTGAGTATGTCGACATCGGCGCGTAGCGCTTTAATCTTCTCCTTTTGGCGCACCCCAAAGCGATGTTCTTCATCAACAATTAATAAGCCTAAATCGTTAAATATAATATCAGCCTGGATCAGCTTATGAGTACCAATGACAATATCGAGCTTGCCGTTGGCCATTTTTTCAAGCGTGTCTTTTTGCTCTTTAGGTGAGTTAAAACGCGACAATACACCTACCTCAATAGGAAAGTCGGCAAAACGGTCTTTAAAGTTTTCAAAGTGTTGTTGGGCAAGTAATGTTGTAGGCACCAAAATAGCTACTTGTTTGTTATCGTTAACAGCTACAAATGCGGCGCGCATGGCGACTTCGGTTTTACCAAAGCCTACATCGCCACACACTAAACGGTCCATGGCTTGTTTTGATTGCATATCGCCTAATACGGCTTCAATGGCATTGCGTTGATCGTCGGTTTCTTCAAACGGGAAGCTGTCGCTAAATTGGCGATAAGCTGGGGCATCGAGGGTAAATTTATTCCCTGGTTTTGCTTGGCGCTGAGCGTAAATATCAAGTAACTCAGCGGCTACATCGCGCACTTTTTCAGCAGCACGTTTTTTAGCTTTGTCCCATGCATCTGAGCCAAGTTTATGCAGTGGTGCACTAGCTTCTTCGCCGCCCGAATAACGGCTGAGCATATGCAGCGCCGAAACCGGTACATACAGTTTTGCTTCACTGGCGTAAGTAATGGTAACAAATTCGGTGATAATGCCTGCGGCATCTATGGTTTGTAAACCTTGATAGCGACCAACGCCGTGATCAAGATGTACAATAGGTTGGCCTTCTTTAAGCTCGGCTAAGTTACGAATTAGCGCATCTTGGCTGGCTTGGTATTTATGCTTACGGCGACGGCGCTGCGATACTTTTATGCCAAGCAGTTCTTGTTCGGTGATTATAGATAAACTAGGTTTAGTACCTAATACAACACTTTGCTCTAGTGGGCTAACAATTAAGCCAACATCGCTTTGGCTTTTTGTAAACTGCTCAAAACTAGTAAATTCTTTAAACTTTAAGCCGCTGGGTTTTAATACTCCCAGTAATGACTCGCGCCGGCCATCCGACTCTACGCTAAGTAAAATACGGCCTTTTTGCTTTTTTTGCGCCGCCACATAGTTTATAAACGCACCGTAAGGTTCGCTTTGTTTATGATCAATGCGAATAACAGGTAATTCACTAACGGTTAAATTTTTATTGCCGGCTTTAGTACCCAACTTTGCTTGAGATAAGCGAATACGCGCATACTTACTTAAATTAGCAAACAATTCATTAATGGGTTGATACAGTGCGCTGGGCTCTAATAATGGACGCAGTGGGTCTACGCGGCGGTTTTCATAACGCACGTTTACATCATGCCAAAAATTATCGGCGGCATGTTCTAAATCACCAAGCTGCATTACCGTTGTGGTTTCAGGTAGGTAATCAAAAATAGTGGCCAGTTGCTCAAAAAACAGCGGCATATAATATTCTATACCGGCAGGCCAATTACCTTTACTCACTTGCATGTAAACAGAGTCTTGCTGCGCGCTGGCACCAAACTTTTCACGATACGCTATTCTAAAGCGTTCAATGTCGGCTTCGTTAGTGGGGAATTCGTGTGCCGGGAGTAGTTCAATTTTATCTACTTTTTCATCCGAGCGCTGGGTTTCAACATCAAATAAACGAATGCTGTCGAGCTCGTCGTCAAAAAAGTCGAGTCTAAAAGGATGCGGGCTGCCCATAGGGTATAAGTCGACAATAGAGCCGCGAATGGCGTACTCGCCGTGCTCCATTACTTGCTGTACGTTTAAATAACCTGCTTGTTCTAAATTATTTCTAAAATTATGGGTGTCGAGTTTATCGCCCACTTTAAAGTTAATTGTGGACCCATAAATAAACGAAGCCGGTGCGGTGCGCAGCATTAAGGTAGAAACAGGTACAATTAATACACTTTGTTGCTCATTTTTGAGCGTATTTAAAGTGGCTAACCGGGCAGAAATAATATCTTGATGAGGAGAAAAATGGTCGTAAGGCAGGGTTTCCCAGTCAGGAAATATCATTACCGGGTTGTCGGGCAATAAATACTCTAGCTCGGTTTCAAGGCGCAGGGCGCTTGGCGTGTCTGGGGTTACAATTAACACTAGGTTGTCTTGTTGTTTTACACCCTCAGCAATAGCAATGCTTAAACCACTGCCGCTAAGTTGCCCCCATTGAATTTTATCTTTTTGAGATTTCACCCAAGGCAAGGCTGCCCATTGCTCAAACGCCATTTATTACTCCATTTATAAATTGGCCCTAATTTATTATGTAATAAGGGCCAAGTAATTTTATTTAATCGCGGTAAATTTTTGTTAAGTCTTGGTAATGATCAATTCTGCGGTCGCGTAAATACGGCCAAATACGTCTTACGTTTTCGCTGCGCTGTTGATCAAGCTCAATTACTAAAATTTGCTCGTCAGTATTATTAGCCTCAGCAAGTAATTCACCTTGTGGCCCTGCAATAAAAGAGTTCCCCCAAAATTGAATCCCTTCGCTTTGCTCACTTGGGTCTTGCTCGACTCCAACGCGGTTACAACTAATTACCGGTACACCATTGGCAATCGCATGGGCGCGCTGGCTAATAACCCACGCATCTTTTTGACGGGTTTGTTCATCGCTATCATCACGCGGATCCCAGCCTATTGCAGTTGGATAAATAAGTAGCTCAGCACCGGCCATTGCCATTAAGCGTGCAGCTTCAGGAAACCACTGATCCCAACATACTAATACGCCCAATTTACCTACTGAGGTTTGAATTGGCTCAAAGCCTAAATCGCCTGGAGTAAAGTAAAATTTTTCGTAAAAACCAGGGTCATCGGGAATATGCATTTTACGGTATTTACCGGCAATACTGCCGTCATTTTCAAGTACTACAGCGGTATTGTGATAAAGGCCGGTAGCACGTTTTTCAAATAACGACGCCACAATTACAATGCTTAACTCTTTTGCCAGCTCACCTAAAGTATGCGTGCTTGGGCCTGGAATGGTTTCGGCTAAATCAAACACGTCTACATCTTCGGTTTGGCAAAAGTACAGGCTACGGTGTAGCTCTTGCAGCACAACTAATTTAGCGCCTTTGCTGGCTGCTTCACGAATTGCGGCAATCGACTTTGCCATATTTTGCTCAGCATTATCGCTATTGCTTTGTTGTACGAGTGCAACGGTTAATTTTGCAGGGCTGGTCATTGAGCTGCTCCAGTTAAAAATCCACGTGGGAGTTGCATTGTTATACAGTGCAAACTGCCAAATTGTTCAATAATAGGTAGGCAATTAATGCCCACTATTGTGTGCTCTGGGTACGCTTGTTGAATTTGCGCTAAGGCGAGCTTATCGCTTACATCATCGTACGTTGGTACTAATACCGTATTATTAATAATTAAGTAGTTAGCATAGGTGGCAGGCAAACGTGTTTGCTCATCGTCATACACTGCTTTGGGCCAAGGTAAGGCAATTAAATTATATGGGGTGTTATCGGTAGTTTTAAAGCCTTGAAGCTGTTTTTCCATCGCATGCAGCGCGTTGTAATGCTCATCGGTTTTATCGTCGCACTGTACATAAACAAGAGTATTGTTTGGTGCAAAGCGAACTAGCGTGTCTATGTGGCTGTCGGTGTCGTCGCCCGCTAAATAACCATGGTCAACCCATAAAAAGTCAGTTGCTCCTAAGCGCTGTTTTAACAGTGTTGCAATGTCACTTGGGGTTAAATTTGGGTTGCGGTTTTTATTGAGCAAACATTCACTGGTAGTAAGTAGTACGCCGTGTTCGTTTATTTCAATGCCACCGCCTTCAAGCACCATATCTACTGCTTGGTAGTCATTATTTGTATCGCTAAGCTCATTGACTAAAACACGGTTTATTTGATTATCTAAATTACTTGCAAATTTATTGCCCCAACCGTTAAAGGTAAAATCATACACTTTAAGCTGATTAGGGTTATTTATAGCGGCGCAAGTAAGGGGGCCGTGATCGCGTGCCCATGTATCATTTGTTGGTGTAACTACAAAGTGAACACAGTTTAAGGGGACGTTGGCGGCGTGCAATAGCGCAATAACATGCTCTTTTACAGGCTCACTGTGCGCTACAATAACTAACTGTTGTACTGCGGTAATATGTTTTGCAAGCGCTACATACACAGGCTCAACGCGTGCTAAGTTTTCAGCCCAATCGGTGTTTTTATGCGGCCAAGTTAGCATAACAGCGTCTTGCTCGGCCCATTCTGGTAAAAGTCTAAAATTCATGAGTAATTGATACAAATTAAGGTAGCGCTAGTTTAGCAGTTTGAGTGTACATGTCAGCTATTTATCATCTGCTTGCATGTTTTGTGATTGCTCTAATTGCTGGCGTTTTTTTAGTTGTCGGGTTTGCGCATGCAAACTGGCTCTAACGACTAGTTCTTGGTCGCTGTCTCTTATGGCTATAAAGAGTAAAGTGTATTGGTAATGCTCGGTATCGATTTTTTTAATTGCAACGACTTCGGTATAGCAATAAACAGCAGACGCTTCATGGTGTAAAAAAAGTTTAGTCCGAAATTTTTGCCCTAAAGAATAAACATCCTCTGTTGTAAATTTTACGCCACCGCCGCCATAACTATCGCAATAAATAGCGTTATCTTCGCTTTGCTCTGAGGCGAGAACATGGCTCATTATTAAGTCTATTTTACGTGATTGCGCTTGTAAAAAAACTGCTAGCTCTTGGGCAATATCACCTAAATTACGCAGTGGTCCAAGCGCGCTTTGCTCTAAGCTACTTACTTCATTAGCGAGTTTAAATAAAGGGGGAATGTCTGCGTCTAACTGGGTAAGGTTTTTTGGAACGGCGTTATCATCAACTATGTATAGGTTTACACGGTTACTTTCATCAATTTGAAAATATTGTTCAAACTCACTTAATCTTTGACTGTTCATAGCACTCTCCGCAACACATTTAAGTAATAATAGCGCCCTTAGTGCTAAATTACTAGAATATATGTTTTTTGAATAACTGCTTGAATACTTTATTTATATTCATTTTATAAATATAAAAAAACGGCCAACGTTATCCTAACATTGGCCGCTGGGGTATTGATTAATTTTTACCACTTTAATCATGGCACATAGATGCCGTATGGGGAGGAGAGCATTACATCAGGTTATTTAAGCAGCTCGGTTAACTCATGTAAGTTTTTTACAACATGATCTGGTTTTTTAGCCAGTGGGTAAAGTGCTTTACCTGGGCGTGCAATAAAAGTGGTTTGTAAACCGGCTGCTTTTGCGCCGGCTACGTCCCAACCATGTGCTGCAACCATCATGGCATCATTTGGTTTTACATTAAGTTTTTTAAGTACCCATTGGTACGCACGTAAATCAGGCTTGTACACTTTAATATCTTCAATGCTGTAGCGCTCGTCAAAATAATGGGTTAAACCAGCGCTTTCAAATTGTGCTTGTACGCCTTTATTTGAAGAGTTTGTTAGGCTAACCAGCTTATAACCTTGTGCTCTTAATGCAGCTAAACCTGCTTTTACGTCTGCGTGTGGAGGCAGTGTTAATAATGGTGTAACAATCGCGGTTTTTGCTTGCTCGCTGGTAATATTAATATTGTTGTTTTGTGCCACCATTAATAATGACGCCACGCCAATTTGGCCAAAGTCTTGGTAATCGCCAATTACAGTTGATACCAACGAGTGGTGTAGCATAGTAGAAAACCACAATGGTAATAAATCCTCTCGCCCACCAAGTGCTTCGCCTATAGAAGCGCGCATTGAATCTAGATCAAGGAGTGTTTCGTTAACGTCAAAAATTAACACTTTAGGTTTATTTGAGGTTTGTTCGGCCATAGTATCTCCAGATAATAGGCTTGCGCCTAAAATTAATGAAAGGGTTAGGGTTTTTAGGGATGTTAATACAGACATTATTTACTCTCAGATTTTAAAGCGTTTAATACATCAAAAGGTTCAGCGCGTAGGGTGTAGTCTTCAGTTACAAATGCGTAAGTGATCACACCTTGTTGATTAATAACATAAGTGGCCGGTAGTGGTAGTTGAAAGCTTTTATCGCCGTAGTAGTGCTCAAAATCAATACCAAATTCGGTATATAACGCTTGAATACGCTCATCGAGTGTAAACAATAAACCGAACTGCTTGGCTATTTTATTACTTACATCTGAAAGTACATCAAATTCAAGGTCGTTTTTTTGCGCCGTTGACAGTGTTTCATCAGGAAGTTGTGGTGAAATGGCAATTAACTGTGCATTTTGCGCTTTAAATTGTGGTAAGTAATCATTTAGGGCTTTTAACTCTAAATTGCAATAAGGGCACCAGCCACCACGGTAAAAGCTAATAATTACTGGGCCTTGTTTTAATAATGTCGCAAGTTCAACCGTGTTCCCTTGATGATTAGCCAAGCTAAAATTGGTAACTTTTTGCCCTACCTGTAATGCATTATCTTTAATGTGCTGAGCAATAAGCTCTGCGTTTGTCGTATTCATTAGTGCTAAAACATCTGCAGGGAGCTTTGCTTCTTTTTGCACGTTATAGGCGTCAATTTGCGCTTTTAAACTCATATATAACCTCAATAATTAAGTTACGTTAGATTATATAGTTTTAGTTATTTAAATATAGATTGCAAAAGTGAAAGCTTCATTCGAAAATATTAAACATTGAAACCCCAAAGTAGCTTTTTATGTATAACATAAGTGATTTAGAAACTTTTATAGCCGTAGTAGAGAATAAAGGTGTACTTGCCGCTGCGCGCGAGCAAGGTTTATCGCCAGCAACAGTGAGCCATCGCCTTAGTAAATTAGAGCGAGAGTTGTCTACTGTTTTAGTCTTTAGGGATAGTCGGCGAGTACGTTTATCGCCTGCAGGAGAGGTGTTTTACACGCGTGTGGGCGCTATTATTGAGGCACTGCACGATGCAGAGCATAGTATAGGTGCTCGCAGCTCAACTGTGAGTGGGTTGCTAAGGGTAACTATGCCACCGTGGATTTTTTCTAAGTATGTTATGCCTAAGCTCAGCGAGTTTGAAAGTGAATATCCTCAATTAAAACTCGACTTTTTAATTACGGACCACTTTATTAATGTGGTTGATGATGCTCAAGATGTGGCTATAAGAGTAGGGCAGTTAAACGACTCTGGCATGTTGTCGCGTAAAATAGTCAATAATAGCCGTGTGTTATGTGCAGCGCCTAGCTATATAAATAAACAGGGTATGCCAAGTAATTTAACCGAGCTTGCGGCGCATTATTGGGTATTTTGTTAACTTGGTTCCAGTTGTTGTTATATACATATTCAACGCCAAAACGTACCCCTTGATGCAGGTAACTTAGCGCTGCATTGAAACGCTCTGCAGTATGATTTTTCTCGGCCTCGTCTTTATCAAGTGCGCGTGTACCTTGATAAGCACCTAAAGCAAAATCAAATTGTTTATTTATATGCCACACAGCCGATGCTTCTAAATCAATTCGATCGCCCACAGTTGGCTTTTGAAAACCACCCCCAGTAATAGCCGATACAGCATACGAAAAGTGCGCCGATTTATGGCCATAATGAATACCTAAATCGGTTGGACCGGCTAATTTGTTTTTTGGCGTTAAGCTCGGATCAACATAACGATACCCTACACGGCGTGCGATGTAATCAATCCATGGCAGTTCAGCAACACCAATTTTAAGCGTACTTCCTTGATTAAAATTGCGTTTTATATAAGCATGACGAAACCAAATGTCGGTAGGGTCTTGCTGGCGTTGCCACTGCACATCTGTGGTCACTGTTAATGACTAGTCATCATTAAATTGATGGTCTAAATTAAGATAAAAGCGCTTTACATCAAGTTGCCAATCTTCAATATCCTGGTGCTGATCGTCAATTTGAATATTACTAAAATTCGCAAATACTTGGCTCGATAACGTGGTTTGCGATGCGCTCACCGGTGCACTAATAACAAGCAATCCACTTGCTGCTAATAATACAGAAACACTTAAACTTGTTTTATTAAACACCACAAAACTCCCTTAGGTTGCTTACATTCAAGCGAGATAAATTTTGCATATTATAGCTTTTTAGTTGTTGCACCACGAACTTGCTAATACGTTATTTAGCTAAAGCATGACTTAGGTCAAAATGCAGGTTTATTACTGTTTTAATAACATATAAAGAGACTTTTAAGGCAACGAAAAAATAACCGCGGATTAACAATTTGCCTTGTAATTAACGTTAAAATTAGTCATCTTAACAAACTTAGGTTTATACAATAATAAGGGATGAAATTAAGGATGGCGCGAGGACTCAAATTAGCCACTACATTTACAGAATTACCGACTCATTTACGCCGCTTTGTTTCACGAATAGTGTTACCTGACGACGTAGAAGATATAGTGCAAGAAACCTTTATTAAAAGCTACGAAGCTGATTTAAAACAAGATATTCAATTTACGCGTAGTTACATGCTCAAAACTGCTAAACACCTTGCCCTTAATCATATTGCTAAATGGGATAATAAATTTAGCGACTCCCTTTGTGATGATCATGAATTACCAAAGTTACTTAAATCAATACAACTAGAGGACGAGTACACCTCGAAAGAGCGTTTTTTATTGTTTTGTCGGGCAACAGAGCAACTAAGCTTGACGGTTCGTAAGTGTTTTATATTAAAAAAAGTGTACGGTATGAGCCAAAAAGAAATTGCCCAGCAACTACAGTTAAGTCAAAGCACAGTAGAAAAACATATTGCAAAAGGGTTACTACAAACCATGCTATACATGCGAGAGCATTCTCAGGATGAAAATGAGCAGTATAAAAAGCACGACACCGCTGCTCAAAAGCCAACTATAGTGAGTGTGGCAAAATGAGTAATATTCATCAATTTACACCAAAAGATTTAATTTTAGAAACAGCAGCTAATTGGATAAGCGCGATAGATCGCGGTTTAAACAAGGTTGAAAAAGAGCAATTTAAATTATGGATGCTGCAAAGTAATGCACACCAAGACGCCGTTTACGAACTCGCTAAGTTGTGGGACGAACTGAGTGTATTAAACGAGTTAAGCACTTTATTTCCGCATAAAAACAATACCGAGGAAAAAAGTAAATGGGTGTTTTCGTATGGTATCGCGGCCAGCTTATTTGCTGCGTTAATGATTTGCAGTTACTTATTGGTTAATTTAGAGACTGGTTATAACCAAGCCCTAGCGAAAGTTAATTATACTAAAATTTATAAAACCAAGGTGGGAGAGCAAGCCACTTACGTACTGCCCGATGGCACCATAGTGCAACTTAATACCAACAGCCTATTAGAGGTTGCCTATAGTAAAGGGCGCAGACAGTTATTACTGAGTAGAGGGGAAGGGCGTTTTAATGTTGCTAAAGATGCTACGCGGCCATTTAGTGTGATGGCAGGTGATAAAAGCTTTACAGCATTAGGTACTGTATTTAATGTGCAGCGCAATACCTCATCTCATTTAGAATTAGTGGTAACCGAAGGAAAAGTGATGATCACTGATCCGAGTGTAGCTGTTGATGCTAACGATTTTAAAGCCTATCAACTAGCCGATAACAGCACCCAAAAAATTAGAAAAATAAACGCAAATATTGTGCTCTCAGGCGAAAAAGCAATTATAGAAAAAAGTGTTACAGCGCCTATTAAACGCCTCTCTGCTGACGATGTGCAACGAGATTTAGCGTGGCAAAATGGCATGCTAATTTTTAACGGAGAACAATTAAGCGATGCCTTAAATGAAGTTAGCCGTTATACCGCTACTCGGTTTGAGCTTTCATCGGCAGAGCTTGCAAATATTAAAGTTGCAGGGGTATTTAAGGCGGGTGATGTTGCTGGGCTACTTGAAAGTTTAAAAACAAATTTTTCGATTGATCACGAACGCTTAGGTGAGCACGTAGTTAGCCTTAAACGTCAAACTAAGTCATAAATAGCAGCGCCTAAAATCATGCTAATGTTGAATTAAGTTGCAATTATGAACATGCAAAGTAAAAAATATATTAATAAAAAGAATAAAACCTATAGAGGATTTTTGTTTGCCAACTGTTTATATAAGTTGCGCAGTAACCAAACGCATTTATTGTGTAGTTTGAGTGTGCTTGCATCGGCTTTTTTTAGCTTGAATGTTTTAGCCACAGTAACTACCGGGCAAATGGTGCAATTTGATATAAAAGCGCAGCGAGCAGACAAAGCTTTAATAGAATTTGCTAAGCAAACTGAGCAAACCGTGGTGTTTTCTTATGAGTTAGCTAAACAATATAATGCAAATTCGCTTTATGGTTTTTACACCCAATTAGATGCACTGGAGGCACTGTTAGGTGACACTAAGCTCGATGCGGTTGTTGATCAAAATGGTTTACTGAGTATAAAACTCAAACAAATCAATAGAAAAAATAACAACATGATGAAGCTTTCAGGCGTTAGTGCAGCAATATTGCCTGCATTACTTGCTGCAAACACTCAGGGCGTTAATGCTGCTGAAGATGTTGCCCAAGAAAAAATAGAAAAAATTGCCATTGTCGGGAGTCGTGTAGCAGGTCGTTCAGTTGAAGATTTACCTGTTCCGGTTGATATTTTAAGTGCAGAAGCGCTAGAGAATACAGGGCAAACAGAAGTGGGCAGAATGCTGCAGTCAATCGCGCCTTCGTTTAACTTTTCAAGCTCGTCAATTAGTGATGGCACCGACGCCCTTCGCCCAGCAACACTGCGTGGTTTAGGCCCAGATCAAACATTAGTACTTATTAACGGTAAGCGCCGCCATCAAGCCAGTATTATTCATATTAATACTTCGGTAGGTCGTGGTACAGCGGGTACCGATATGAATGCTATTCCGGCGTCGGCAATTAAGCGCATTGAAGTACTGCGTGACGGTGCTGCAGCGCAATATGGCTCAGATGCCATAGCGGGTGTTATTAATATAGTACTCAAAGATGGTAGCGAAGGTGGTAAAGCCGCAATTAACTATGGCCAATATTCAGAAGGCGATGGTGAAACGATAAACCTTGATTTTAATAAGGGTTTTGCTTTAGGTGATAAAGGTTACGTAAATACTACACTCAACTACCGTGATCGTGCGCCAACTAACCGTGCCGGTTTACATGGCTCTTGCCAATTTAATGGTTGTACAACACTTGATGACGGCACTTTAGTAGCGGGCGATCCGCGAGAGCTAACAGCCGACAGAGATACCTTTAGAATAGGCGATGCCGACTCACAACAATTTGGCTTAATTGTAAGCACAGGTTATGAGTTAGGTGATGGCGAACTATACGGTTTTATTACTTATTCAACGCGCGATAACGAGTCGGCAGCGTTTTTCAGGCACAATGCCAACGGTGGCGGTAATACGGTTTTACAAGATAACGATGCGACAATTCAGGCTGGCTTTTTGCCAAAAATTAACACCACTATCGACGATATTTCGTATAACTTTGGTTACAAAACGCAATTTGATAACGATGCTAGCTTAGACTTATCGTACACCTATGGTGAAAACAGTATTGATTACACTACCAGTGACACAATTAACGCCTCGTATGCTAACTTTTTACGCTATGACCAAGGCTTAAGCGCTGCTGATATTCGCGCCACTATTCCGCGTGAAGCCTATGCTTACGGTATGGAATTATCGCTACAAACGCTTAATCTTGATTTTACCCAAAATTTTGATGATTACTCACTCGCTATGGGCGCAGAAATTCGCACCGATGAGTATCGCATTTTAGAAGGCAGCGAATACGCATACCGAGATTACGATACAGTAGAAGGAGTGAGTGAATTTAGCGGTTTAAGCGGTGGTGTTGGTAGCGAAGATGCTTCGGGCGGCACGCAAGGTTTTGGTGGTTCATCGCCAATGTCATCGGTTGATGAGTCGCGCGATGTGATTTCGTTCTACCTTGATGCTGAAACCTATATTATTGAAGACGTTATTTTATCGGGCGCACTGCGCTACGATAATTATAAAGGCTTTGGTGATACGGTTAACTTTAAACTAGCGGGTAACTGGTCGATTACTGACGATATATCACTGCGTGGTGCATTAAGCTCAGGTTTTAGAGCGCCGTCAATGCAGCAGCTGTATTTTAATAATATCAGTACTCAGTTTGTTGTTGATGATGTTACTGGCAACTTAGTTGCCGAAGAAGTCGGTACTTTTAGAAACGACTCAACATTAGCGCAAAGCTTAGGTATTCCAAAACTAACAGAAGAAAAGTCGCAAAACCGCAGCTTAGGTATAGTGTATAACGTAACAGACAATATTAACGTAACACTCGATTATTACTCAATTGATATAGACGATCGTATAGTTATCAGTAATCGTTTAGGTAAAGGGTTGTCGCCAAGTCTTGACGCTGCATTAATAAGCTCAGGTGCTGGTGCGGGTCAGTTTTTCTTAAATGGTGCTAATACAGAAACGCAAGGTATTGACTTTGTTGCTACCTGGAACACTGAAGGGTTAGGCGGTACGCTTGATTTTACCTTAGCAGCTAACTTTACTAAAACCGATGTGGTGTCGTTATTTACCCCGGCAGGTTCAGGTTTAGAAACAGTACCGGTTGAGGACGTGTTCTCTGACCAAGAAATTTCGATTATTGAAGAATGGCAACCAGAGGATCGCATTAACTTAAGTGCGCTTTATCAACGTGATGACTGGACAGTTAATTTGTCACTTAATCGCTTTGGTGAGTACACAGTAGAAGATGGCGGCCGCCAGACTTACGGTGCCGAAATATTAACTGATGTTAAAGTAAATTACTTTATAACTGAGAACTTATCGGTAAATATTGGCGCAAATAACTTATTTGATGTGTACCCAGATGAAAATACCATAGGTAATTCACGTACTGGTACTATTGTAGATGCCCAAGGCAATACCATTGTAAGCAGCCCAGGGGTATTTAAATACTCTCGCCGTTCAGCCCCATTTGGCTTTAACGGTGCGTATTACTACCTAGGTGCAGAATACCGCTTTTAATTATAGATACTCCCATTTTTATACTTAATATAAAGCCCAGCATTTAAGAATGCTGGGCTTTTTTAATTGTTTAACCTGAACTCAGCTTTAGGTAGAGTTATTATCCAGAATTTAGGCTACTTACTGCTTTTTCATTCGGCTCATTTCAGCATGACAGCTTTGCATTGTTAGTAATGCTTTAGCTAGTACAGCTTCGCAGTCTGCGGGTTGTGGTTTTTTCATTGCATCTTTAATTTCTTCGAGGGTTTTATCCTCAACTTCTTCTAGCTCTTTAATATACGTATCGTCGTTATTGCTGCTAAATTTAGTGATAAGCGCAGTGTAAGCACGGCGCGCTTCTACCGCAAATGATGAGCCATCCTCACGTTCGCCTTGTTCATTAACAGCAAAAGGTTGTAAGCGTTCAACGGTTACCTTACGTGCATCAATCATGCGCTGGAAAAGGGCGGCAACAGCGGGATCTTTTACGTTCTGTTGGGCTTTTTCGTAAAAATCTATACCACTATTCATTACTTGGATGATGTCAGAAATATGATTTACTTCATTACTTTGATGGGTGTTCATAATGACCTCTCTTATAAATGAAATTAAATGTTCATTTATATAAAAGCAAAGGTTGTTCCACTATAAATACTTTCGTAATCATTTGTTTTTATTGAAATAAATATATAGTGAGGATGATGTTTGCTTACTTATTAGATTAAGTAAGCAAATTTTACAAAGCTTTTGTAACGGTATTACTTAAGTTCTTCAGCAACTTCGGCTACTTTTTGACGTAACCAAATATGACTAGCATCGCGATGTAACAGCGGGCTCCAAATCATATCTAACTCAAACGGTGGAATAGGAAAAGGAGGTTCTAATATTTTAAGACTAGGATCGTCTATATAAATGTTAGCTGCTTTGGAGGGCAATGTTGCTATTAAGTTTTGTACTTTGGCTAAATGTACTGCCACATGGTAGTTACGGGTAAAGGTGGCAATATTACGGTGTTTACCAAAATGAGCGAGTGCTTCATCAACCCAGCCGAGTTTTTGCACATCTTTAGGATCCATTCCTACGCCTACACCAAAACCGGTTTTACTTACCCAAATATGGCGTGCTTTTAAGTAGCTCTCTAGGCTAAAATTGTCAATAATCGGGTTATCGGATTTAACTAAACAGCAAAAACTGTCTTTCCAAATGCGTTTATGATGAAACGATTGCGGTAGGTTTTCAAAGCGATTGATTGCCATATCCACTTTGCCATTTTCCACATCATGAAAGGTCACATCACTAGGGGTGAGTATATCTAAGGTGGTGTCAGGGGCTTCTGCGTGTAATTTACTTAATAGCTTGGGCGCTAAAGTACTGGCCGCATAGTCACTGGCCATTATTCTAAATACGCGTTTACTTTGGCTTGCTTCAAACTCACGATTAGGCGCAAGTGTTTCCTCTAGGGTCATTAATATTCCGCGAATAACGGGTTGTAACTCTAACGCGCGCTCTGTGGGTACCATGCCATCGCTGGTGCGTACTAAAATAGGATCGTTAAATAAGTTACGAAGGCGCTTTAAGCCATTGCTCATGGCAGGTTGAGTAATACTTAACCGGTTTGCTGCGCGGGTAACATTACATTCGCGCAATAAAGTATCGAGATAAACCAGTAAATTTAAATCTATTTTACTTATATTCATTGTGTGTCCTTAACGCTTTACCAGTGATGGATAAAACGTTGTGCTGTCGGGTATGGATAAATATGGCTAACCTGACCATTTTTAATATTTTGCTGTGCTTGCTTCCAAAAGTTAACATCAATAAGCTCTGGATGTGTGCTCATTAAAAACTGCTTGTAGATTGGGTTAGGCATTACAAAGGTGCAAAGTTGCTCAGGAAATACATCTTGCGGTGCAACCGAATAGCTTTGCTCATCCATTAAGTAGTCGTCATACGTTTTTGCTTTAGGCAGTGCTCTAAAATTCATGTCGGTTAAATATTGCACTTCATCGTAATCATAAAAAATAATACGTTTGTGTTTACTAACACCAAAGTTTTTTAACAGCATGTCGCCGGGAAATATATTAACAGCAATCATTTCTTTTAGTGCCTGGCCGTACTCTTCAATCGCATCGGCGGCACTGGCATCATCGGCATTTTCTAAAAATAGATTAAGCGGTGTCATGCGTCGCTCAATATATAAATGTTTGATAATTAGCCAGTCGCCTTCAATTACCATGGATGAGCCAATGGTTTGGTGTAACTGCTGCAACAAGTTACTATCAAACCGCGCTAAAGGAAATACGACGTTAGAATACTCTATGGTGTCGGCCATGCGGCCAACCCGATCGTGTTTTTTAACTAACTGGTAGCGCTTTAAAACGGTATCACGACCAAAAGGTTTACTTTCGCCAAATTTATCTTTAATAACTTTAAATACATAGCCGAATGAGGGCAGGGTAAATACCACCATCACCATGCCAGGTGTACCAGGGGCAATAGTAAATTCGTCGTTAGAGTGAGTTAAATGATTTAAAAACTCGCGGTAAAACTCGGTTTTACCTTGTTTATGAAAGCCAATAGCGTTGTAGAGCTCAGCTATGGTTTTATTGGGCATTAATTGGTTTAAAAATCGCACTAATGCGCAAGGTGCATGGGTTTCTACCATAAAGTAGGCACGCGCAAAACCAAAAATAACTCGCATTTGCGACGATTTAGTAAGTAGTGCGTCTAGATACAAGCCTTTATCTTCATGGTGTAGTACTGCAATAATAAACGGTTGTACGCCGCTTTGCGATACCACTCGCCCTACAATATAGGCAGCTTTGTTACGGTAAAATGGAGTGTGCAGTATATCAAAGCGCATTTGCCAGGCTTTATGGTGCGTATCGGGCGCTTGTTTATAAAATGCTTTTACCAGCAGTCGTATGTCTCGTTCTAAGTTTACAAAGGGGGCTTTAAAATCAAAGTGATTAATGATCTGTTTAATTGTGGGCTTTAGGCCGTCAACCACAGGAAAATAGCTGCGATACTCAGCTTCTACTGGCACTGCAGGCGCATCTTTTAGAGTGGCTTCTACAAAAATAAAGTCGTTATGAAAATAACGGCGATGATACAGGCGGCAAAATACCGAGTTATAAAAAGTTTCGGCAAGCTCAGCCTGAGGATGAAAACATAAAAAATGTTGATAGAGCTTTTTTACTTCTAGCCACAGCTGTTCGTCGAGTTGTTCGGTTTGTTGTTGTCGAAGTGTGGCGGTGGTTTCGTTAACCCGATCATCATAATGGCTAATACGTAATCGGCTTATATCATTAATTGCTTGCCAGTCTCTTTTAGCAAACGCCAGCGGTGCTTTTGCCGTGGTTTTTTGAAATAACAGGTAGTGCTTTTTAAAGCCCGTTAAAATTAATTCAGCAATATGACGAGGCTGCATCATTACTCCTTATTAGACGCTAGAGCTTATACTCTATCATTGTTAAGAGTATGTTATTCTCGATTTAAAACCAAGCTAAATTAAGATGTTATTTATTCATGAGATAAAGGTTACTGATAGTTGTCTATTTTTTTTTGTAATTTATTAATGCGCTTTTTTACCATATTAATTTGTGCTTTATAGTTTTTGTTAATTACTTTTTGTTTTTTAGCAATATCGGCGGCAATACGTTTTTTATCTTCCTTGGCTAAAATATGGTTAAGGCGCTGTTGCTGTTTATAATCAGCTTGGTCTTTTTTACGATCTAATATTGCTAACTTATGTTGATTACTGCGCAGCTCTGCCTGTAAGCCTGCTAGTAAGCTTTCGCGCTCCAGTTCGTTTAATTGCTTGGTGTAATCTACTTTAGGGCCTACTTGCTGATTTATTATGGTGTTAACTTTGTATACGGTGGCGTTGTTATCGCACGGGAATTGAGAAAAGGTGGTGCCTTCATGTGTAACACACTTGTAGTAACTGGTTGCACTGAAACTGTTAAAGCTTAAGGTTGTAAGCAAGAGGAAAATAAAAATACAGTACAGCTTAATCATATTGGCTATCCCTAAGAGTGTTTTACTGCGTTAAATTAATAACGTTAAAGTAAAACTATAACCTAGCTTGGCGGTATAGCAAGCTAGGTTAATAATAGCCTTATTGAGTAAAGGTTTTTAACTTTTTGATACTGTGAACTAAAAATGGAATGTCTAAGCCTTGCTCAATAGAAAATCCTTCGGCGGCAGAAATATTTTTAAAGTCGCCATCAGGATCAATTAAGGTAATTCTATCCTTTTTATACGCTATAACCACGCCTTGAGAATAATTAACACCCATATTATCTTTTTTCTGGTGTAAGTTAACACCAAGCATAGTTTGCTCAGCAATAGCGTAGCAGTTTAAATACTGCCCAACAGCGGTCGCTATTATATCGCTAGGTTGAATAAGGCCATTAACGCGAGTGATCCGTTTATCTGAACTATAAAGCGTTGAGGTAATTACCACCTCTTTATTATTATCAGCCAAACTAAAAGCATAAACATGAGTATTTTTATCGCGAGGTGCTAAATCATCAGTGCCTTTAATAATTCTAATTGCACTATTAGTGTGGGTTTGATCGTTAATAAAATTTAACGCTGCAATACCCGTTACTTCAACACTGCGACGTTGGCTTTGCCATGCGGGTAATGTTTGCTCATTTATAATTGTAGATTTATAAAATGCTGGTAAACCATAAACTAAACTAAAGAGCATATCGTTATGATCGGTTGGTTGTAAAAACTGCTTAGTGCTATACAAGTTTTTATTACTGGCAAATTGAGCAAGCTGCTGCGCTGTTTCAAATACAAAAATATCAATTTTAGCCGGTGTGTAATCTTCGCATTTTGTCAGCGGAGTAGGCAATTGGTAGCTAATGTTTTGTTGATTAATTTGCACATTATGCGCTTGTTTATAGCTTTCTATGTCTAGTAGATCATTTTTAGCTAATAAGCTTTTAGCCGTTGTAGGGTAAGAGAGTGGTAAAAAGTTATCTTGTTTAGTTACATCAAACTTTAAATTAGCGTCTGCCCAAATATGAATACTATGACTTAAAGCAAAACAAATCACTAAAAATGAACTCGCGTAGCGAGCAAACTTGAGCTGCTTTAAACGCGCTAAATTTTGCCAAGTAAAATTACTGACCGTTAACTGAAAACCTAAAATAACTAAAACTATGCCACCGGCTAAAATAGTTGTTAAAGCGGGTGAGCTGTTTAAGCGGTGCCATAAAAGCGAAATGATCTCAGGTAAAGCAGAACTACTTAAGTGATAACCTAAATTAAAATAAACATAAGCATCAAGTGTGAGTAAAGAGGCGCCAAAGGTAGCAATAACTGCAGCCATACCGCGAATATGGCGAGGGTATGGAAAAACTAAACTGAGCGGAAATACCGTCAGCACAAACGCTAAAAAGGCAATAAAGCTAGTATGGCTAAGCCAAGTAACTAGCATATAAGTAATACCCATAAAGCTTGTAGGTGGCGAGTCGGCAAACAAGTAGCTTAAGCTAATTAAGAGCGCTAAGCCAATATTGGCAAAGGTAAACCAATGCCCCCAACTTAGTAATTGACTCGCTTTTGATGAAAACTGATTGTGCTGCGATAAATTCATAGAGTTTATTTAACCGACTGTGCGAGAGCTTTAGCAAAGTTCTCGGTAACGGCTTGTCTTTTCCCTGTTGGTACATGCTCTTTTAAGATATGCGTGATAGAATTTCCTAAACACATAAGACTCAAATCAACCGGCGCATTGTGTTGAGTTAACACATCAATAAGCTGATCGACGATTTGTTCTACTTGTTCATTAGAGTATTTTGATAAGATTGGCATCAGTTGGTTCAATTTAATAGTTATATTCTCACATTTTAACACCAGAGGCGTGAAAAACAAAGATGGCAACAGACGTTAAAAAACTAGTCGTTCATTATGTAGACAAAAAAGACGGCGATACTCAAATTCATTTACGTAATGATGAAATGCTAATCAACGATAAAGTAGCTGTGTTTATTGAGCAATTGCATCATGCATATAATGGTAAGCCAGGTAAAGGCTTTTGCGCTTTTAGTGGCGATAAAAACAGCGTAGTTGCATCGGCAATGCAAAGTTACCGTAACAACGAACTTGGCTTTTGGCATATGACAGATCAAGCATCGAGTGTGTTAAAAGAGGAACTTGATAAATACGCATTTAATGAAACAGGTTATTTAGTGTTTTGTCATTATCAGTATGTGGCCACAGACTACATGCTGATTGCGATGATTAATATTAAAGAGCATTACTCAATTACCTCTGAGCTTGATTTAGCATCGTCACGTCATTTAGATATTTCGCGTATGCAATTAGCGGCACGAATCGATTTAACCGCTTGGGACACCCAAGCGCAAGACAATCGTTATATTTCATTTATTAAAGGCCGCGCAGGGCGCAAAGTTGCCGATTTCTTCTTAGACTTTTTAGGCTGTGAAGAAGGTATTGATCCTAAACAACAAAGCCAAGTAATGCTCAGTGCTGTAGAGGATTACTTATCAGAGCAACAATTTGATAAATCAGAAAAAGATGATTTACGTAAACAAGTATTTGATTACTGTAATGATTGTGTAACGACAGGTGAAGATGCCAACGTAAGTGAGCTTTCGGCAACACTTACAAAAGGCGATGACAGTCCGTTTGACAGCTTTTGCAAAGAGCAAAGTTACGATTTAGAAGAGTCATTCCCCGTTGATAAAAAAACAGTGGCAAGTATGGTTAAGTTCTCCGGTTTAGGTGGCGGTGTAAGTGTGAGCTTTGAGCGTAAACACTTAGGTGAACGTGTTACTTATAATGAAGCAACCGATACCTTAGTGATCAAAGGCATTCCGCCAAATTTAAAAGATCAGTTACAACGCTTCATGGAAAAAGAACAAGACTAATGCGATTGATATAAAGTTACAGGTACAAAAAAGCCCCGCTAGTTAATAATTAACTAGCGGGGCTTTTTAATGAGTATTGTTAATCAACACTCATTGTTTTAGTCATTGTAGAACTTGCACGACCAGCAGGTTTGATTGAACCCGCACGTAAACCACTGTCTGGCACTAGTTCACGTTTATCGTGAGCCATAGCAACAGATGTATGTTTTACTTCGCTATCAGCTACAGGGGTAGGCTGTGCCATTGGCGCACTTGCTGACCCTTGAGCTATCGCTGTTTTAACATGTGGTGCTGCAGTTACTACTGGAGTTTCAACTTTAGCTGGCTCTTCAGTTACCACTGGCGCTTCAACTTTAGTTGGCTCTTCAGTTACCACTGGAGTTTCAACTTTAGTTGGCTCTTCAGTTACCACTGGCGCTTCAACTTTAGCTGGCTCTTCAGTTACCACTGGCGCTTCAACTTTAGCTGGCTCTTCAGTTACCACTGGCGCTTCAACTTTAGTTGGCTCTTCAGTAACTACTGGGGTTTCAACTTTAGCTGGCTCTTCAGTTACTAATGGAGTTTCAACTTTAGCTGGTTCTTCAGTTACTACTGGCGCTTCAACTTTAGCTGGCTCTTCAGCTGCTACTGGCGTTTCAACTTTAGCTGGCTCTTCAGCTGCTACTGGAGTTTCAACCTTAGCTGGCTCTTCAGTTTGTACTGGCTCTTCTACAGCTTCAACTTTGGCTAAGTCTTCAACCGCAACGGCTTGTTCAACTTGTTGCGCTGCATCCGCAGGTGTAGCTGCAGATTTAGCTTTAAGCTCTGCTTCATACTCTGCAGCAGCTTGGTCGGCAACAGGAACAAATGCCGGTGCTTCATCTGACTTAGCTTCATTGCCTTCACCTTCAGGGCGACGACGACGCTGACCTGATGCACGAAGATGACGAGGTGAGCGACGTGAACGTGTACGAGTTTGCTCTTGCTCGTCTTCGGTTGTAGGTGTTTCATCGTTAGAATCAACATCTTCAACTTTTTCTTCTTTAATATGAGCTGTTTTTTCTGCCGCTGTTTGAGTTTGCTTTTCTACAACAGGTGCTTGCTCTTGGGCTACTGGTGTTTCTTTTTCTGTAGCTTGTACAGGTGTTTCATCTGTTGTTTGTACCTGCTCAGCATTTTCATCTTGCAGGCGTACTTTTTTACGCAAATTACGACGCTGGCGACGAACCTTTGGTTTTTGATCCTTTGGCTCTTCGGCTTGAACTGGCTTAGTTTCAGCTTCTGCTTTTGCAGGTGCATCAACTTTTACTGCATCTTTATCTTCAGTGCGTGGCTCTGGGCGCTTACGTGAATTAGGATTGCGACGACGCTTATTGCGATTCTCGCCTCTCTCTTGGTTCTCGTTAGTTTGCGTTGCTGCTTCAGGTGTTGATACAGAGTTAGTTTTAACCTCTTCATCCGCAGTACGCTCAGTGCGTGGCTTAGAACGAGGGTTATTACGGCGACGCTGATTGTTGTTATTACGGCGACGATTATCGTTATTACGCGTATTATCGCGCGTTTCTTGTTGCTGTTTTTGTGTTTCTTCTTTTTTCACTTCAACGGTTTCGCTGGCGAATAAAGATTTAAACCACTTACCAATTGCATCCAGTAAACCGCTTTGCGCTTTAGTTTCAGCAGGGGCAACAACGTTAGCAGGAGCCGCTTGTGGAGCTGGTGTTGCAGGCATTACAACGCCTTTTAACATTGGCTCTTCACGTACTGGTGCTACAGGCGACTTAGACATTTCAAATGCTTCAGGCTCTGGAGCAACAATTTGTCCATAGCTTACTGTTTCAATCGTTTCGTCTTTACGTAAGCGCATTACTTCGTAGTGTGGTGTTTCCATGTGTTGATTAGGAATGATCACTATGTCGCACTTATGTTGTTTTTCCATGCGATGGACACTACGGCGCTGTTCATTTAATAAATAAGCGGCAACAGCAACAGGCACTTGAGCATTAACTTGTGCAGTGTTGTCTTTAATTGCTTCTTCTTCAATTAAACGCAAAATAGACAGTGCAATTGATTCGTTAGAACGAATCGTACCTTGACCACTACAACGTGGACACGGGCCTTGGCTTGCTTCACCTAATGAAGGGCGCAGACGCTGACGCGACATTTCGAGTAAACCAAAACGTGAAATTTTACCAATTTGCACACGAGCACGATCAGGACGAACAGCGTCTTTTAGACGGTTTTCTACTTCACGCTGATGGCGTGGTGGTGTCATATCGATAAAATCGATAACAATTAAGCCACCTAAGTCACGAAGACGTAATTGACGTGCAATTTCATCTGCTGCTTCTAAGTTAGTATTAAGTGCTGTTTCTTCAATATCGCCGCCTTTTGTTGCTTTAGACGAGTTAATATCGATAGAGGTTAATGCTTCTGTAGGATCAATTACAATTGAACCACCTGAAGGCAAGCGTACTTCACGCTGGAACGCAGACTCAATTTGGCTTTCAATTTGGTAATGCGTAAATAATGGCGTATCACCTTGATAAAGCTTAACACGGCTCATAAAGTCAGGGCGAAAACGTTCAATATGCGCTTTAGCTTCTTCAAAAACACGTGGTTTATCAATTAATATTTCGCCAATATCACGACGTAAATAGTCGCGAATTGCACGAAATATTACATTGCTTTCTTGGTGTATTAAAAACGGCGCTTTAGCACTGTCGGCTGCAACACCAATTGCTTCCCAATGAACAAGTAAGGCTTTTAAATCGTAGTTTAATTCTTCAAACGATTTGCCAACACCAGCAGTACGAACAATTAAGCCCATACCTTTAGGAAGTTCTAAACGACTAAGTGACTCTTTTAGTTCAGTACGCTCATCACCTTCAATGCGACGAGATATACCGCCAGCACGAGGATTATTAGGCATTAAAACTAAGTAGCTACCGGCAACGCTGATAAAGGTAGTAAGTGCTGCGCCTTTTTGGCCACGCTCTTCTTTATCAACTTGTACTATAACTTCTTGACCTTCTTTGATCACGTCACGAATATTCGGACGGCCATGGAAAGTATACCCAGCTGGGAAGTAAGTACGGGCAATTTCTTTTAAAGGAAGGAAACCATGACGATCAGCACCGTATTCAACAAATGCTGCTTCAAGAGATGGTTCAATGCGAGTGATTTTACCTTTATAAATATTGGCTTTTTTCTGTTCGTGACCTGGGCTTTCTATATCTAAATCATATAGGCGCTGGCCGTCAACCAGTGCTACGCGCATTTCTTCTTGCTGCGTTGCATTGATTAGCATACGTTTCATATTGTTACTCTACTAGTTTGTGTCGCTGACATGACGCTATTTTCACGTCTGTTCAGTTATTCCTATTTTTAGAATGTGCAGCCTCACGACTGGGTCTTTAATGGAACGGCTCTGTTTTTTGCGTACGCAGTATTTTTAAATGCAGGCAAACAATAGTGTATTTATTACTATTAAATTCATAGCAGGGCTAAAACTGTCGGCTTTTCAGCTACGATACACGTTTTACCCAGAAGTTGGCCTGTCATACTAATCTTATTAAATGCCGTTCATATTTAGGCGCATAGGGCTCGTTAAGTAAGTAAGTGAGTAATACAATCTGATGTACTACTAAAATCCATTTTTGTGAGCAAAAATCGCTGCCAATGTTAATGACGACTTATTTATTAGATTTTTTTAGTTCTAAATAAGCTGCTGTACGGTACTACAATTGAGCAAGTGCTGAACGACGTTTTTACGTCGTCACTATCAGACAAATTATCTGTTCATTGCTTTTTCAATCGCATTAAAAATCAATTCATGTTCAAACTTAACTGGCAATATATTACGCGCATTGCCGCTAATTGATCGCACGTGTTGACTGGGTATGTATAAAAGCTTTGGAAAACTTAACTCGGATCTGTATGATCAATTACCCAGAATGTGCATCACGAATGTATTACTGCGTTAAAAAGCACCGTTGTTATTTGCAAATACTAAATATTTGCGCTGCTGATTATCCCACTATTATAACTGTGTTAGCAACTAAATTATTTTTCTTAAATTAGTGATTAGGCAATGTCAGAAAAAAACGACTTACAAGTAACTTATGTCACGATCAACGAAGACCATTTAGGTCAACGAATTGATAACTTTCTTATTACCCATTTAAAAGGGGTGCCTAAAAGCGCAATTTATAAACTTTTGCGTAAAGGTGAGGTGCGCGTTAATAAAAAACGCATTAAGCCGGTATATAAACTGCAGCTAGAAGATGTTCTTCGTATTGCGCCAATTAGGGTGGCAGAACGAGAAGAGTTTGTGCCTTCAAAACTTGATAAAGTAACACGCCTTGAAAATGATATTATATTTGAAGATAAATACCTGATTGTTATTAATAAACCATCGGGTATGGCGGTACATGGTGGTAGTGGCTTAAGTTATGGTTTAATTGAAGCGCTGCGAGTATTACGCCCAGAAGAGCGCAGTTTAGAGCTTGTGCATAGACTAGATCGCGATACGTCGGGGTGTTTATTAATTGCTAAGCGCCGTTCAGTACTGACTGCTTTACATGAGCAGTTACGTGAAAAAACCATGGAAAAAAACTATTGGGCGCTAGTTGATGGCCAATGGGACTCTAAAACTAAAAATGTTACCGAAGGGCTGCGTAAAAATACGCTTAAGTCTGGGGAGCGCGTAGTGCGTGTAGATAACACTGAAGGTAAACCCTCACATACCCGCTTTAAAGTGCTTGAGCGCTTTAACGAGTGCTCGTTAGTGCAGGCGTCACCGGTTACCGGGCGTACTCACCAAATACGTGTGCATACACAATGCAAAGGGCATCCCATTGCGTGTGATGATAAATATGGCGATGAAGAGTTTGATAATTCGATGCGTAAAACAGGGTTAAATCGTTTGTTTTTACATGCTCATGACTTAACTTTTTATCATCCTAAAAACGAAACAACCATGCGCGTAGAAGCACCGCTTGATAAAGCACTGGCTAATTGCTTAGTTAAATTGCGTGCTAATAAAACGTGATAGCAGTCAGTTCGCTCAAAAAGTACAAGCTGGTTATTTTTGATTGGGACGGCACAGTAATGGATTCAATAACTAAAATAGTTAATTGTATTTGCAGCAGTGCCGTTGCGTTAAATATAGAACCGCCAAGCAATGAAGCAACAAAAAGCATTATAGGTTTGTCGCTTGATAAAGCCATTGCGGTATTATTTCCGCTGCATAGAGCGCAGCACCAAGCGTTAATTAGTGGATATAAGCAGCATTACCAAACAGATACTACGGCTACACCATTATTTGCCGATGTAGAAAAAGTGCTATTAGCACTACAGCACAGTGGCATTATTTTAGCCGTGGCAACAGGTAAAGGGCGCGCAGGACTCGATCGTTTATTACATCAAAGTGAGTTAGGGCATTATTTTAGTGCAACGCGTAGTAGTGATGACGCAAGCTCTAAGCCATCGCCCGATATGTTGTTTCAATTATTAGCAGAGCTTGGCATAAGCGCCGATGAAGCGGTTATGATTGGCGATACAAAAATTGATATGGCAATGGCGCAAGCCGCGGGTATGGATAGCATAGGTGTCACTATGGGTGTACATAACGCAAAGCAACTTAGCGAGTTTAACCCGATTGCAACTGTTGATAGTTATCAGCAGTTGCAACAGTTATTGCTGCCTGAGCATTAACTAAGGGGGGTATTTGATTGCGCACTTAGCACATCAAGGCCAAACTCAGCTAATAATTGGCTGAGTTTGATCAGTGGTAAACCAATTAAACTGTTGGGATCGTCTCCAGTTAATTTTTCAAATAAACAAATCCCTAGGCCTTCACTTTTAAAACTGCCTGCGCAATTATAGGGCTGCTCAGCATCGCAATAAGCACTTATTTGCGCATCAGTGAGTGTTTTGAAAGTAACATTAAATGGTTCAATGCAGGTTTTACTCTCCCCAGATGTAAGATCGTAAACGCACAGGCCAGTTAAAAATGTTACACTATGGCCGCTAAAAAGGGATAACTGCTTTACGGCATTGTGTTTATTATGAGGTTTACCTAAAATTTGCTCATTAAATACAGCAACCTGATCTGAGCCAATCACTAAGCCTTTACTAAAGTGTTTACTAGCTGCGCGGGCTTTTAATTCACTTAAACGCTTAACTAGTTGTGCAGGGGTTTCATTGTTTAATGCTGACTCGTCAACATTCGGTGAAAATGTATCGAATGGTAGATTGAATTTTTGTAATAAAGACTGCCTAAAGGGTGAGCTTGAGGCTAATATAAGTGGGTACTTCATAGATTGTTTTCCTAACCAAAATCAGATTGAGTTAGGATAAATCAGATCCGTGAGTAAAACACGTGAAAAACCACGTAAATATGGTTTTTTACTTTGACTAACCAACTAACTATCTATATGATGCAGCCCCTATGCAAAAGGTGAAAATTCCCATCACTCTTCATCCAGGCAAAGCAGCGCAACACCGTTTAAAGTATGACGGCATTGTACCGCTTGAGAAACTAACTCGTTTACGAGAAGTTGTGCAGGAAGAAGTAGGTGAAATAGCGGTAAAAATTCATTGCAAAAACGACGACCAAGGTTTTGTTGTGATTAGAGGCAATTTGTCCACACACGTAACTGTCACTTGTCAACGTTGTAATGGTGATTTAGGGTTGGATTTGGTGCAAGATTTTGTTTATTCACCAGTTGGTGATGAAACAGAATCAGACATTTTTCCAGAAGACTACGATGAAGTAGCGCTTGATGAAAATGGTGAAATTAACGTTTTTAATTTAATTGAAGACGAATTAATTTTAGCAGTTCCATTAGTCTCTACCCACAACGAAGCTTCATGCAGTTATTCAGCAAAGCCTGCCAGCTTTGGTGTTTTAAAGGCGGAAGATGAGAAACCTAATCCATTTGATATTTTGAAACAACTTAAGAAAGATTCTTAGGAGAAGACTATGGCTGTACAAAAAAGCAAAAAGTCTCGTGCAAGACGCGGCATGCGCCGTTCACACGATGCGATTAGTGGTCCAAGCTTAACTGTAGATCAAACATCTGGTGAGACTCATCGTCGCCACCATGTGACTGCAGATGGTTACTACAAAGGCGTTCAAGTAATTTCTAAATAAGAGATTTCTTTATGCTGAATAATCTAACCATAGCGTTAGATATGATGGGGGGCGATTACGGCCCCCGTTCATCTATCCCCGCTGCCGTTAACGCGGTAAATGCTCATGCTAATTTAACGCTAATTTTATGCGGAAATGAGCAAGTCATATCAAAACAACTCGAATCACTCGATTCACTAGCACACCCTCGACTTATTATTCGCCACTGTAGCGAAGTTGTTACAAATGCATGTAAGCCCGGTGTTGCTGTACGCTCCAAAAAAGATTCATCTATGCGCGTTGCCCTTAACTTAGTTAAATCGGGCGAGGCTCAAGCATGCGTAAGTTCAGGTAATACTGGCGCGTTATTCTTTATGGCACATTACGTGTTAAAAATGCTTCCTGGTGTAAAACGTCCAGCACTTATTTCTGCGGTACCTACAGAGCGAAAAAACCCTGTTTATTTACTCGATCTGGGTGCTAACGTACATTGCGATGCGCAAACCTTATATCAATTTGGCATTATGGGGTCGGTAGTCGCAGGGCAAGCACTTGGCTGCGATAATCCCAAAGTAAGTTTATTAAATATTGGCTCTGAAGATATCAAAGGCCATGAAGATATTAAGCAAGCTGCACAATTAATGCAGCAAAGCCCTTTAATCAACTATATTGGTTACAGTGAAGGTAGCGATATATTTACCGGAAAAGCCGATGTTATTGTATGCGAAGGCTTTGTGGGTAATGTGGCGCTTAAAACCTGTGAAGGGATTGCAAAACTTATAATGAATAAGTTTACCGCCGCGCTTGAAAAGCACCTCGTATATAAATGCATGGCGTTTATGCTGAGTCCTATAATAAAAAAACTCTATAAAAGGGTGAACCCCGACCAGTATAACGGTGCAAGTCTGGTAGGATTGCGCGGTATTGTGGTTAAAAGCCATGGAAATGCCTCAGCTAAAGCATTTCAAGCAGCAATTGATGAAGCGGTAAAGGAGGTTGAACGCCAACTTCCTGACAAAATAGCCGCAATTTTTGAAAAAATACATTCTAAAGACACGGTGAACGAGTAGTAATTGAGTTGCCGTGTTTATAACATTATTTATTTGTTTAATTAAAAAGAGCAAAATATGGCACAACAAATTGCAATTCTATTTCCAGGTCAAGGCTCACAAAGTGTTGGCATGTTAACTGAGTTACTCCAAAGCTCAGACATTGTTAAAGCAACTTTTAGCGAAGCGTCAGCGGCGTTAGGATATGACCTAGCAGAACTGGTTCTTAATGGCCCAGAAGAAAAGCTAAATCAAACTCACCGCACTCAACCTGCATTATTAACAGCCAGTGTTGCTATTTACCGTGACTGGTTAGCAGCTAACCCAGATGCAGATGTTGTTATGGCTGGACACAGCTTAGGTGAGTACTCAGCATTAGTATGTAGCGAAGTAATAAGCTTGAGTGAAGCGGTAAAGCTAGTAGAAAACCGTGGTTTATATATGCAAGAAGCCGTACCTGCAGGTGTGGGTTCAATGGCTGCTATTATTGGCTTAGGCGACGATGAAACCAAAGCGGCTTGCGCCGCTGCAGCGCAGGGTGAAGTGGTTTCTCCGGTAAATTATAATTCTCCTGGGCAAGTTGTTATTGCAGGCCATAAAGCGGCTGTAGATCGCGCTTCTCAAGCGTGTAAAGATGCAGGTGCAAAACGTGCATTGCCACTTGCTGTTAGCGTACCATCGCATTGTGAGCTAATGAAGCCGGCCGCTGAAAAGCTAGCTATTGATTTAGCTGCGTTAACATTTAACGCGCCTAAATGCGCTGTTATTAATAATGTTGATGTAAAAGCTGAAACGTCAGCTGATGCAATTAAAGACGCATTAGTACGCCAGTTATACAGCCCAGTACGCTGGACTGAAACAGTACAAGCATTAGTTGCACAAGGTATAACGCAAAGCTACGAATTTGGCCCAGGCAAAGTATTAACTGGCCTTGCAAAACGAATTGATAAAGCAATGATCTGTGGTTCAGTTAACGACTGTGCCTCAATTGATGCTGCAAAATAAGAGTATAAAATATGACTAATTTATTTTCATTAGCGGGCAAAGTTGTCCTGATCACGGGCGCTAGCCGTGGTATTGGTAAAGCCATTGCAACTACTTTAGTTGCCCAAGGCGCAAAAGTAGCGGGTACGGCCACCAGTGAGTCGGGCGCTGCTAAAATTAGCGAGTATTTAGGTGAAAGCGGTAAAGGCTATGCGTTAAACGTAACTGATCCTGCATCTATTGAGGCGACATTGGCGGCGATTAAAGCTGATTTTGGCGATGTTGACGTATTGGTAAATAATGCCGGCATCACTCGCGATAATTTATTAATGCGCATGAAAGAAAGTGAGTGGGATGATATTATCGACACTAACTTAAGTTCTATATTCCGTTTATCTAAGGCAGTATTACGCCCAATGATGAAGAAAAAGAACGGTCGTATTATCAATATTGGCTCAGTAGTGGGCACTATGGGTAATGCTGGGCAAGCTAACTATGCAGCGGCTAAAGCCGGTGTTATTGGCTTTTCTAAGTCACTGGCACGCGAAGTAGCGTCGCGTGGTATTACGGTAAACGTAGTTGCGCCTGGTTTTATTCAAACCGATATGACTGATGGTCTTACGGATGAGCAAAAAGCAGCCACACTGGCAAATGTACCAGCAGGGCGTTTAGGGCAACCAGATGAAATTGCTGCTGCTGTATGTTACCTAGCGTCAGATGCGGCTGCGTATGTATCGGGTGAAACTTTGCATGTAAATGGTGCGATGTACATGGTTTAATAGCCTATGTGCAAAGAAAGTAATTAAATATAAGTAATTAAATTGCCAAAAAAGATTGAATTATTGGCAATCTTGCTTTAAACATACTTGAAATCGTGGTTAAAATAAGCGATAAAAGACGAAACGTACACTCAAGAGGTTTGACCAGACAATTATTTATGGTCAAAAGATTGAATCAGAGAATTATGCGACGTAAACTACGCCGCAATCTGAAAATAACGCATTGGCGTTTTTAATAAAGGAAAGAAGAATGAGCGATATCCAAGAACGCGTAAAGAAAATTATCATCGAACAACTAGGTGTTAAAGAAGAAGAAGTGAAGAATGAATCTTCTTTCGTAGATGACTTAGGTGCAGATTCTCTTGATACAGTTGAATTAGTAATGGCTCTTGAAGAAGAGTTTGATACTGAGATCCCTGATGAAGAAGCTGAAAAAATCACTACAGTACAATCTGCTATCGATTATGTTACAGCTCACGCTGAGTAATTAATCGCATATTAAGGGCAGCATTCGCTGCTCTTAATCTCTATATCCAAACCACTTCAAAGTATATGATTCAAAGCAAAGCTAAACATCAATCTAATTTACACTGATTTTATTGGTATTATGCGTTTTAAATCTAATTTGAGACGAGTACTTTGAAGTTGCTTGGGTATTATTATCCCCTTATAAAACACCTTATTGGAGGCAAACCGTGGCTAAACGTCGAGTTGTCGTAACTGGCTTAGGAATGTTGACGCCGCTAGGTAATGATGTGCAATCAACCTGGCAGGGCTTATTAGATGGCAAAAGTGGTATTCAAACTATCACACACTTTGATACATCAAAATTTGGTACGCATTTCGCGGGTCTAATCAATCATTTTGATGCATCGGCTTATATGCCAGCAAAAGATGCTAAAAAAATGGATTTATTTATTCAATACGGCATTGCCGCGGGGATCCAAGCATTTAAAGATTCAGGCCTTGAAGTAACTGAACAAAACGCGACGCGTATTGGCGTAGCAGTGGGTTCAGGTATTGGTGGTTTAACGCTTATTGAAGAAAACCATATAAAACTACTTAATAGTGGACCGCGTAAGTTATCCCCATTTTATGTACCTTCTACCATTATTAATATGATTTCTGGTCATTTATCAATAATGAATGGACTACGTGGCCCTAATATTTCTATTGTTACAGCCTGTACTACGGGTTTGCATAATATTGGCCATGCTGCCCGTATGATAGCGTATGGCGATGCAGATGCTATGGTAGCTGGCGGTGCTGAAAAAGCCTGTACACCAATTGGTATGGGGGGCTTTAATGCTGCTCGTGCACTTTCAACACGCAACGATGATCCACAAGCGGCTTCGCGTCCTTGGGATAAAGACCGCGATGGTTTTGTATTATCAGATGGCGCGGGTGTTGTGGTTGTTGAAGAATACGAACACGCAAAAGCACGTGGTGCAAAAATTTACGCAGAACTAGTTGGTTTTGGTATGAGTGGTGATGCATTTCATATGACTTCACCACCAGAAGATGGTGCAGGCGCAGCATTAGCGATGGAAAATGCGCTAAACGATGCGCAAGTAAATGCGGACCAAATTGGTTACATTAACGCACATGGTACATCGACTCATGCAGGCGATAAAGCAGAAACCTCGGCCGTTAAAAGTGTTTTTGGCAGTGCAGCAAAAGACGTAATGGTGAGTTCATCTAAATCTATGATGGGTCACTTATTAGGTGCTGCTGGTTCGGTTGAGTCGATTATTTCAATATTGTCGTTAACCGATCAAAAAGTTACCCCAACAATTAATCTTGATAACCCAGATGAAGGGTGCGATTTAGACTATGTACCGCACACTGCCCGAGATGCAAAATTAGAGTTTGCACTATGTAACTCGTTTGGCTTTGGTGGTACTAATGGCTCGTTACTGTTTAAAAAGGTATAATCTTTTTTAACAACAGACCAGACTATAAGAGCTCAGTTGTTTAACTGGGCTTTTTTTATATGCAAAAAACACAAAAAAACACACAAACTATTATTACAACAGTTAAAAACAGCACTATAAGCGCGTACGATCGTGGCTTAAATTATGGTGATGGCTTTTTTACAACTGCAAAAGTAGTAAATGGGCAAGTAGAGCATTGGTCACATCATAAAGCACGTTTAATTGAATGTGCTGCACGACTTGGTTTTCCATTAGTAGATATTGCTGAACTTGAAGCTCACATAGCTAAAAGTATAGCGGAGCATACGTTGTGTGTGCTTAAAATTGTAATAACGCGAGGCGAAGGAGGGCGCGGTTATGGTTTGCCGCAAACCTGTAATGTAACCGTGTTATTGAGTGTTTTAGAGTATCCTCAAAATTACAGCAGACTGGCAAATGAGGGTATAAGCCTTAACATCAGCCCCATTAAACTAGCCGCACAACCCTTGCTTGCAGGGCTCAAAACACTAAACCGCCTTGAACAAGTATTAATAAAAAAAGCGCTGCAAACGCAACCTTGTGACGATGTGCTTGTACTTGATTATAACAACAATGTGATAGAAGCCTCTGCAGCAAATATTATTGCTATTAAGCAAAATAAATTATTTACCCCAAGCCTTAATGAGTGCGGGATAAAGGGGGTTTATCTACAATCATTATGTGATAAATTAGCCGTTGATTTTAAGTGCGTAAGTATTGCAGACTTGCTTGAAGCAGATGCGGTTTTTATCTGTAATAGCTTAATGGGCGTAGTGCCTATTAATCGTCTTGAGCAGCGTAGCTTTGATATTGTGCATAGCCAGTTATTATTAAATAAATTATTAGCCAAGGAGGCTAAGTGTTAAAAGTTACTTTATCGGTATTATTATTAGCTATAATTACCAGTGTTTTTGGTTATCAGCAATTACAAGCAACGCTCCATAGCCCATTAAAAGTAGCGAATAACACCCAATTTGAAGTGAAAAAAGGTACTGGCTTTAATCAGTTATGTAAGCAATGGCAAGCCAATAACTGGGTAGAAAACTGCTGGCGTTACCAATTACTTGCTAAACTAGACCCAACACTCACAGATTTAAAAACGGGGCTTTACGCACTTAATAGCGATAGTATTATTAGCAATATAAAAAAAATAAATAACGGCCAACAAGTTAGCTTTAGTTTTACAATTATTGAAGGCCAAGCGCTGCGCGAAGTATTAGCTGCTATTAAAAATGCCAATAACTTAAAAAATGATTTAAAAGAGCAGCAACTAAGTCAGCAAATACTTGGCAGTGATATGCACTTAGAAGGCTGGTTATTTCCCGAAACCTATCACTATCATAATAACGACACAATTAGCAGTGTGCTAAAACGCGCCGCCCAAAAAATGCAGCAAACCCTTGATACTGCTTGGCAGCAGCGCGCACAAAATTTACCCTATAAAACAGCGTACGAAGCACTGATAATGGCCTCCATTATTGAAAAAGAAACGGGCCTTGCCAGTGAGCGGCCATTAATCGCCTCTGCATTTGTAAACAGACTAAATACTAATATGCGTCTACAAACAGATCCAACCGTAATTTACGGCATTGGGGAGAGCTTTGACGGCGATATTAAACGCAAAGACTTGCGTAACTACACGCCTTATAACACCTATCGTATTAATGGCCTGCCGCCTACACCCATTGCCATGCCATCAAAGGCAGCTATTTTAGCCGCGGTTAATCCACCCACAACTGAGTATGTTTACTTTGTTTCAAAAGGTGATGGCAGTCATCAATTTTCAACCACATTGAAGCAACACAATGCGGCAGTTAAAACGTATATATTAAACAAAAAGAACTAATTTTTTATGAAACCTAAATTTATAGTAATCGAAGGGTTAGAAGGGGCCGGTAAATCTACCGCTATTGCTTTGTGCCAGTCGTTTTTAAACAGCAAAAAAATTGATTTTATTAATGTGCGTGAACCCGGTGGTACGCCGCTTGCTGAGTCGTTACGTACATTAGTAAAAGCACAACATGACGAAGAAATAGCGTTCGAAACTGAGTTATTAATTATGTACGCTGCACGCTCGCAGCTAATGCATAATGTTATTAACCCAGCACTTGAGCAAGGGCAATGGGTACTTGCCGATCGTCATGACTTGTCATCGCAGGCGTATCAGGGTGGTGGGCGTGGTATTAGTGCTAATACACTTGCATCACTTTCTTCCATGGTATTAAAAGGGCTAAAACCCAATTTAACCATTTACTTAGATATTGATCCGGTTATTGGCCTTGAACGCGCTAAAGGTCGAGGCCAATTAGATAGAATAGAACAAGAAGCGATTGAGTTTTTTCAGCGTACACGGATGCGTTACTTAGAACTTGCTAATGACGACAAGTCCATTAAAACTGTTGACGCAAACCAAAGCATTGAGCACGTACATCGTGATATAACGAATGTATTACGCACATTTTTTGCAGAGCAAAAATAATATGACACTGCCTTGGCTACACGATATAGAGCAACGCTTAACACTAAGTTTTAAAGCACAGCGCTTTCATCATGCGCAGTTGTTTAGTGGTCCTATTGGTGTTGGCAAGTTTGCTTTTGCAAACCAGTTAGCCAATGCATTGTTGTGCAACAATATAGCCGAGCAAGTTGCGGCAAAAAAAAGTGTATTATCGGCTTGTGGACAGTGTAAAAGTTGTTTATTAATAAAGGCAGGTACTCACCCTGATAAGCGCTTAACGCAAGTTGATGGGCAGAGTATTGGCGTAGACGACATACGTGGTATTAGTAATTTTATGCATCATTCGGCAGCGCAAAATGGTAATAAAGTCGCTATTATCGAAAACTGCGAAAAAATGACTACCGCTGCTGCAAATGCGTTATTAAAAACGCTAGAAGAGCCAAGTCAAAGCCGGTTTTTAATTCTCACAACCAGTCAAGCTACACAATTGCCAGCCACTGTTTTAAGTCGCTGTGCAAAAACGGATGTAAAAGTAACAAACTTAGCACTTGCTCAGCAATGGTTAGAATCGCTAGAAATAACTAATTACACCTGGTTGCCGCTGTTTTACAGCCAACCACTGCAAGTTAAATACTGGCAAGAGCAAAATCAGCTAAAAAATATAAATACACTTTATAAATTTGCAACTGAGTTTAAACAAAGTCATAATTTTACTGAGTTAATAGCAATAATAAATAAACAGCCTGAGCTTATTCGTATATTTACGTTGTTTTTAAGCGAGCAATTAAAACAACAGCTTATGCAAGGCATGAGCTTTGACGCTTATCAAAATGTGCAACATGCTCTAAACGAGTTTTTACAAAATAATACCAAAATACTCGGGCTAAATTTACCGCTAGCAGTATCGAGATTAGCGTCCGTACTGCGAAATAATTAAAGGACTGAGCATGCAAGAGCTATTAGTAGATATAGACGATTTAGATGAATTATATTGCTGTTATATGCCTTATTTAAAAAAAGGCGGCTTATTTGTACGCACTAATATGCGTTACGAAGTAGGGCATTCACTCGCTTTACGAGTTACCCTTCCAGATGCGTTAGAGGATGACGTTGTGACCGGGAAAGTGTCGTGGATCACACCACAAGGAGCGCAAAGCTCTAACCCGCCTGGCATAGGTATTAGTTTTTTAGATGATAAAACAAACCTAAACGCCAAGATCGAAAAACTACTGGGGACTATGTTAAACTCCGGTAATCCAACTTATACCATGTAAAGTAGTACCATGATTGTAGATTCTCATTGCCATTTAGACCGCCTTGATTTTGATAAGCTCGATTTAAACCTTGACCAAGTGCTTGATAAAGCGCGTGCAAAAAAGGTTGAACACTTTTTATGTGTAAGCGTAACACTTGATCAATTCCCGAATATGCTTGATAAAATTAAGCATTATGATGATGTGTCAGCTTCGTGTGGCGTACATCCACTTGATCAAAAAGATGCGCTTAATAAGCAACAATTAATCGATTTAGCGTCGCACGATAAAGTCGTTGCCATTGGTGAAACAGGACTTGATTACTACTACGCAAAAGACACGCATGCCGTACAACAGGCAAGCTTTGTAGGTCATATAGAAGTAGCAAATCAACTACAAAAGCCATTAATTATTCATACTCGTGACGCTCGTAGCGATACCATTAATTTAATGAAACAGCATAACGCCGAAAATTGTGGTGGTGTACTACATTGTTTTACTGAAGATTGGGATATGGCTAAAAAAGCCATTGATATGGGCTTTTATATTTCGATTTCGGGCATTGTTACCTTCAAAAATGCCGTAGAGTTAAAAGAAGTGGTAAAACAAATACCGCTCGATCGCTTGTTAATAGAAACCGACTCTCCATATTTAGCACCAGTACCGTATCGCGGAAAAACTAATCAGCCAGCATATGTAGAAGATGTGGCTTATTACATTAGTGAATTAAAGGGAATTAGCTTTAACGAGCTGGCAAAAGCGACTACAGAGAACTTTTACTCTTTATTTAAATTAGCAGCCAAAGGCTAAATACATGAAAACTCACACGGCGCAACTTCCTATTTTATTAATGGGGCCTATGGTGCGCCGTGCAGAGCAAACCAGTGTATGCATTCAGTTTGCTACCTCTAAGCCTGTAAACTGTCGCATTGAACTGTTAAATTATGAATGTTACAGCGATCAGCACAGCGTTTCTCTCGGCGAGCACTTATATCTGCATTTCGTCATTATAAAGCCAATAAATCATAAGTTTCCTCCTGACAGCTTATTAAGCTACGAACTTATAGTTGACGATACTCCAATTGATTTATCGCCTTGGTGCTATAGCAATCAAGCAACACCTGCATTTGTAATTCCCAATAAACTCAGTGATATTTTGCACGGATCATGTCGTAATGCACATCATCCCGCAAAAGACAGTTTAGTCTGTGCAAGTCATTGGCAAAACACTCAGCGCGGTAATAACAACCAAGGTGCACAATTGCTATTACTGAGCGGTGATCAGGTTTATGCCGATGACGTAGCAGGACCTATGTTATTAGCCATTCATCAGTTAATTGAAGCCTTAGGTATTTATAAAGAGCAACCACTTACAGTTGAGCTACCGAACGATATAAATGAGCAGCTTTATAATCGCCATTTGTTCTTACCAAAAACACCTTGGCAAAAACGCTCAAAGTTAGGTGTTAGTTACTGGCTGAAAAAAGATGAACCTCACTTTTCAAGTGTAAAAGCCCACAATCACCTTATTCACTTTGAAGAATATATAGCACTTTATTTATTAAATTTTAGTGCTGCAGCTTGGCAATGTGTAGATATACAAAGCATAACGTATGCAGGTCAAAACGAGCAAAACAAGACTATTTTTAACGCCGAAAAATCAGCACTGATTGATTATACAAAAGGATTGAGTGATGTAGAGCGGTTGTTTGCCAATGTATCTACATTAATGATATTTGACGATCATGATGTAACCGATGACTGGAACCTGACAGCTGGATGGGAGCAAGCGATTAGTCAAAACCCAGTGAGTAAACGTATTGTAAGCAATGGTTTAATTAGTTACTGGTTGTTTCAAGGGATGGGAAATGATGCACTCACTAAAACGGGCACATTAATCGCTGCGTTTAAGCACAGCTTAGTGAGTAGTAATATTTGGCAATTTAAAACATTTGATAAAACACTAACAGAATTTAGTCATTGGCATTATGAACTGACAACGGTTCCTAAAGTGGTGGTGCTCGACACTCGCACACATCGTTGGCGTAATGAGCAAAATTTTAATGAGCCCTCTGGTCTACTTGATTGGGAGCGACTTACTGATCTTGAGCAGAGCTTATTGAGCCATGATCAAGTTATTATTGTATCGCCTGCGCCAGTATTTGGCGTTAAATCGATTGAAGCTATTCAAGCGCTATTTAATATGTGCGGCCAACCGCTCACGGTAGACGTAGAGAACTGGATGGCTCACGAAGGCTCGGCAAGAAAATTGCTCGATACTTTTAGAAGAGACGATACCCCAAACGAAACGCTAATTTTATCTGGTGATGTACATTACTCCTTTTGTTTTTCGGTGCAAAAACGTTTTGGCGATCATCCTAATAGAGTGTGGCAGCTGACTGCCAGTGGTATAAAAAACGAATTTCCGCGTAAATTAATAAATATACTCGATAAACTCGATTCAATTTTATATAGCCCGAAAAGTCCGCTGAATTTCTTTACTAAACGTTGGCATATAGAGGTTGATAAACACCAAACCAAAGGCGATGGGCAAAAGTATTTAGTGAGCGATTCAGCTATTAGCTTAATAACGCTAGAGCAAGGTAATTTGGCCCGCTATCAGCTTATTCATGGCGACGGTCACTTAACAGAGTTTGATTTAGCACAGCACTAGTCGGCTTGATTACGTCTTTTTTTTATAGTTTTAGGCGCAGGTAATTTATTAGTTAAAATAGCTAAGCATAAAATAGCCATAAACAGCATTGAATTAGCGCCTGCTTGCAGCGAATAGTCGACTAAAGAATGCAGTAGCATAGTAATAATAGCTACTGCACAGCCAAATGCTACTCCTTGATAAAGTGCGGTTTTGCGTTGGCGCATGGTCGCAATACAGAGCCATAAACAATAAAGTATCAGCAAACCAAGTGCTAATGTTGCCGGTATACCTAGCTCCACAGCAAATTGTATATAATCGTTATGCGCATTATCGTAGTAGCCAGAAAAGGGCTCTGATTGATACGCAGGGAAAGCAGTGTAAAAAGTACCCCCACCTGATCCCAGCAATGGTTTATCTAATATAAGTGGTATAGAGTCGCGTACCACTTCGTCACGCGTTTCTGAGTGTATACTGGTTTCGCTAATACGCTGTTTTACTTTTTCAACGTCAAATATTGCACCAATAATAATTAAATCGATAATAAAAAAGCTAATAATAAGGTGTTTAAACGCTTTGGGCTTTTGTCTGTAAATAAATAAAGCCAATAAGCTCATAACCATTAAAGCGATAAAAAATGCCGAGTTACCCATGCGGCTGCGAGTTAATATTAAGGCAACAATAATAATAATTAATGATACGCGTAATACAATTTTAGAGCTTAATAATATACCAGCCCAGTCACGTAATGTTTGTGCGAGTGATTGTGTATTGTCGTTAGCAGAGCGTTTTAACTCACTGATCAACACACCTATGCCTAAGCATAAGCACAGCGCTAAATAGTTGGCTAAAAAGTTAGAATAAGTAAAAGTACCAATAGCACGATCGGTATGTTTATAACTAAATAATGGGCTAATAATATCGGGTGATAAGCTTAAATAACTTGCATATAAGGCCTGAAAAACCCCAGCAAAAATAACAGTGTAAACTAGTTTTTTAATTCGTAGGGAGTGGTTACAGTAAATAAAAATTAACCAGCAAAATAATAGCATAAACCAGGTTTTAATTAACATTTGCTGAGTTTGAAACGGATCAACACTTATACTAAATAGCTGTATTGTGCAAACTAAAACAACAACGCCAAGAGCAATAAATATAGGCCAAGAGTATAAAGGAGGATAAAGCAGTTGTTTATTTTTAATAGCACTATTAAATAAATGCAATAAAAACGTAAAGCTAATCAGCACGCCTATAGCTAATATTGCCCATGGGCGGTAACTGCCAAGGGGTAGGGGGAGTAAAAAAATAATTAAACATATAACAAAAAATATAAAGCGATTCACAGCCATCTCAAAATATAAACGCAGCGCTAAGGCTGCATTTATATTTAATAAAGTTAGTTACCAACTTCAGATATACCAGTATCACCACCAGTACCACCCGATCCAGGAGGTGTAGGCAATACAGGTAAGCTAATAGGAGGATTAGGTTGTGCTTGGATAGGGCCTGCTGCCGTGGCTTGTGAAGCAATAGTAGCATCTATGCCCGCATTAATTGCAGCAAGTGTAATAGTGTCTGAATCTACTCCGTATGCAGAAAGTGCGGCTAATAAAGTAGCAACCATAGGGCTGTCTACACCAAAAGCAGCAATAACGGCAGTAATCATTTGATCAACCTGAGCGTTACTACAATTGCCTCGTGGCAAGGTTTTGTCTAGTTGGTTTTTTATATTGTTTTTACAAATAATTTTAATGGCGGCAACTAAGTCTTGTTGCAGTTGCTCAGGAGATACATTTATTGGTGCATTACTTAAAATCGAAATCAAGTTGTCTATCCCTGCAGACTGAACAGATTTTGATGTATTAGTTTGTGCATAAGTTTGCGGTACATAAAATACACACAGCCCTACTATTAGTCCAAATAAGATAATTGATTTCATGATCGACCCTTGTTTAAAAAATAGGCTACTTACAAAATTCTAATACATTTGGATGAAAAGTAAACTTTTTATTTGTGTTTTCATCAATAATGTTGATTACTTGTGAGGCGGAGCAAATTAAATTCCCTTGAACACCATCACAACCTAAGCTTTCGAGTATGTTTAATGTTTCGGGCTTTTCAATTAAACACGCTAAGACTTTAATACCAAAGCCATGACAAATATTATTTACAGTTTGAATATAAAAGCGACTTTGCGGATTATCAATTAAATCTTGAATGTAGCTACCGTCAATTTTCACATACTCAATATCAAGACCATGTAAATACTTAAAAGAGGTTAAACTGGTGCCAAAGTGCTCTACACACACACTAATACCAACCTCTTTTATCGCATCAATATGAAGTGCAGCAACGCGTATATTACTTAGTAAGCTCAATTCATGAAGCTCAAAAATAAGATTGTTTTTGAGGCAGGGGTAGTGTTGAGAAAACGCACCTAGCCATTGTATAAACTCCGGTGAATATAATGAGGACTTACTTATATTTAATGCGAATTTATCCTCTGGATATTGCATTTTAATATTAATAAAATCACGGATTAATTTTTTATCCAGTTCTTCTGTCAAATTTAACTTTTCGGCCATAGCGAATAAGTGACTATTGTTTATTTTTTCATTGTTATAGATAAAGTGCGCAAATACCTCAAAGTAGCACTGTGTAAACTCGGTATTACTTTTTTTCACAGGCTGTACTGAAAAGCTCACTTCCCCAGAGTTAATTATGCTCTGAATTATTTTTTGCCACTCTTCAACACTAAAGACTATTTTATTATCAATGTTAGCGTCAATCGTACTTTCTCCAATAGTACATTTGGTATCTAATGACGAAAGTAAATGACTCAGTGTTAAGCTTTTTTCAACATTTATAGAAGCTAAGCGGGCATAACCATTATTATGTGAGCTGTGCTGTTTTTGGCTAAACAGGTCAATAAGGTTAGCGTGTAAATTATATAAAAAAGTAATATCGTATGGCGCAATAAAAACAAAAGTACTGCCATTTATTCGGCATAACCTATAATTATTTAGTTCAGCTAAAGAGAGTTTTAATATTTTAGCAACGTCAGTCACATACTCATCACCCCTTTGATAGCTAAGTGTTCGATTAATGTTTACTAGCGAGGGAAGTGTGACCATTGTTGCTGTCATTGGACGCTCAGAGGTAATGGAGTGGGTAACGGCGTTAAAATAGTTTTCAAAAGATTTGCGATTACCTAACCCTGTTAGTGGATCACTATACACGGCGTTTGTTAGCGCTTGGGTTTGTTTAGCTAAAGAGTCGAATGTACTTTGCAAATTAAGCACCATATTATTAATTGCTTTGGTTACTATGCGCAATTCGTGGGCTAACGGCACTTTATTATTGAGTGTAAAGCGTTTGCGAGTAACAAGCAGTGCTTGCTTCTCAACTGCTTTTAAAGGTTTGAATATTGTTTGTAAAATAAAATAAGTGATCAGCAGTGAAGCAATTAATAATATGAGCGAACTATAAAAGCTACGCTTTGTGTGTAGCCATAAAGTTAAATATGACTCTCCTAAGTGGCTGGTAACTTCAAGTGTACCAGCAATGATCCAACCCGTATTTATTTCAGATTGCATTGTAGGCGCGCTTAATTTTACAGTGTTTGTAAACCAATGAGGCACAGAATCTACATGGGTAGGGTTTTCTAATGAGAATAGCGTTTCATGTTTCGTATTAATAAAGCGTATTTTACTATAATAACCAGAATCAAATATTGCGGTTGCCATAGTTTGCCCTATTATGATTCCATCTGTATCCAAATAAGGGGAGATAGAAAGTCCTAGGCTTGTAGCTGTGTCTTTTGCATGGCTTGCCATTTGTGTTTGTAAATAGTCTCGGGTTGTATCTACATCAATAATAATTCTTACAAAAAAAGATAAAATGGAAATACAAATTATTAGCCCGTAGATCTGTATTTTAAGACTCATACCTTGTTTAAAAGGGTGATACATTATTTTCATCTCCTGTATCAATTCCATTTACGAGTGCAAGCTCACCTTTTTCAATTCTTTTTAGCATAGTATCCCAAGCCGACACACCGCTACTATTTTTAACTTTATTACCAAGCCCTTTTGCTTTGGCTAACCATAAACCTTGGCCATTAAAACTGTATATAGGTGTTAAATCGTGACGTTTATTTGCGGGGAGTAACTGGGTATTAAAGTTACCCAAAACAAAAGGAACTTGGTCAGCTTCAGGAAAGTATATCAGTACCATGTGGGGCTGATTAATGGTGTGTTGACGCACATACATAAACCTTATTTTTTCTTCAGGAATACCAAGCGCAATTAAAGTAAAGTATTTAGCTATAACGTAATCCTCACAATCCCCCATACCTACACCCAAGCTTTCTATTGGTGTAGCCCAATAATCATTTTTATTCCAAAGCTCATTATCTGTTTTGTATTTTATATGTTCATTAAAAAAATTATTAACCAGATGTACCTGCCGCCATTCATTCTTATCAATCGATGCATCAATAAACCTAAGCCATTGCTTTATGCGATTATGTCCATCTTTACCATAATGTTGTTTTGCACGTTCAATTATTTCGCTATTACGCAAGTAATTGATTGTGTCTTGTGAGTAAACATAAAAAGATAACAAGATAACAATGCAGCACCCCAAACGCACAAGTAGTTCCTTAAAATTTAGATGCGACACTTATTATATTATTAGCATTAAAACCGAAACTAGCAATAAAGTAGGTTAAATAAGTTTTAATGAAACAATTTGTTAGCATTGACTAATTAAAAGGTGTGGTTTAATGTTTATTAAATTGCGTTGTTTTGTACTTTAAATGTACGAAATCGCGATTAGTGACCCCAACATATGCGTTAAAAGTTTTAAAGATTGCTCGTTGGATATAATAAAAATTGGCACTAAATTTTGACTTTATTAAATTGTATGGCAATTGATATAAAGTGCTATGTAGCAAATACACTACATTGTTAAGTTATACCATTGATAAACCATATATATTAATTACTTAAAGCTTAAGTAATACATGAGAGGCTTAATATTAAACACAATCTCGGTGCACATGAAAATACAATATTTACGAGTTTTTTGAGATCTGTTTTACTAAGTAAATTAAAAGTTTAATCTTATAAGTTGATCTATTATAAGATGAATTGTTCTATTTAAAACCAAGTGAGTTTGATGGTAGCTCCAATTTTGGAGTTAGAAAAATTATTTTACGTTTAGTAAATTTAAGAGAGTCAACGGATGGGTTTATTTTTGAAACTGTTGAAAAATAAATTAAAGGTATTGATACCTGACTCTATATATATTCGATATGAATATTTAAAGCTTCACCGTAAATTTTATTCAAAAAAGAAAGTGCTTACTTTTAGCGATAGGATTTTCTCCTGGAAACTAAGTAAGAAACTAACTGATTTTTCTATTTTTGTGGATAAATATAAAGTTAGAGCATTTGTCGCTGATAAATGCGGTGAAAAATATCTTCCAACCTTACTAAAAACTTGTACCGTAGCTGAAGATTTTAATTTAACCGAAATGCCAGATAAATTTGTCATAAAACTAAATAACGGTAGTGGCTATAATCTTGTTATCAATAATAAAAATGATCATTGTAATGCTGAAATTCGCCAATTAATTACACAATGGCTAAAGTCTGATTTTTATGCAATAAGTAAAGAAAAACAGTATAAAAACGTTGAGCAGCTAGTTATTTGTGAAGAGTTTATTGAATCAACAGATGGCCTAAAAGACTATAAATTTTATTGTATAGAGGGCGCAATTGAATTTGTGCAGGTAATTTCACAAAGGGCAAGCAATAAGCAAACGCACAACTACTATTCAAGGTTATGGCAACCACTTCCAATCTTAAGGGCTGGATGTGATATTGGAGAAGTTGAACTCAAACCAAAAAATTTTGCAGAGGCAGTTGTAATTGTAGAAGCATTGAGTAGCTCATTTTCTTTTGTAAGAGTTGATCTCTATATTCAAGATAAAATATATTTTGGTGAATTAACGTTTACTCCTGGGAATGGGTACATTAAATTCCTGCCTGAACAGTTTGATAGGGAGTTAGCAAGTAAAATGAAATTAGCTTTTAAAAACAATGGTTAATAAATTAAGAGAATAAGTATATTTAATAAATGGTTCACGCTTTTACTTTAAGGGAGTGAAGATGAAAATAAAAAAAATTCTCAGTCTAGAAACACTCAGAGGGTGGGCTTGTTTATTATTAGTACTTAATCACTTAATAGGTGAACCAAATATATCAGGTTTAAAGTTACCCGAAAATAACGACTTTTATTTTTTTAACTTAATGTTAGAAAATGTCAGAATGCCATTATTTGCATTTTTAGGCGGCGTTATTTTCTCTTTTAGAGGAGTGACATCAGAGCAATTTTTTTCTATGTTAAAAGGAAAGTACTTTAGACTAATCATTCCTCTAATTTTTGTAGGCCCAATTTATCTATTTATTCAGGCACATACTTTAGGAGCAAATCAAAAAATAGAAATAACCAATATTACTTATTACTTTAGCGTGATATGGGAAAGTAAATTTCATTTTTGGTTTTTACAAGCAATGTTTTTGGTGTTTTTATTTTATGGCTTATCATCATTTATAAAAACTACAACTCAAAATAAATACATATTTGCGCTATTTACGGGGATTATTTTATGCGTATTTATGCCTACAGAAATTTATTTTTTTTCATTATCTGGATTTTTCTTTTTATTACCTTTCTTCTCGTTAGGGTGCTTACTTAGCTCAAAAAGACACAGCGAAGAAAAGCTAAATATAAAGTTAGTTACAATATTATTAACTTTGTTTGCTGGCCTTATGTTGTATAAATTTTTACAACTACAAAGCCAGAGTAACTTTGAAAGAAACAGCCTAATGGGGCTAGTAACTGGCTTTGTTGGTTGTTCATTATTTTACTTTGCAAAAATAAAGATTATACCCCTTGTGTTTATTGGTAAATATTCATTTTCAATATACTTATACCATGTTTACTTTTTGGTTTTATCTAGAATGTTACTAGTTTATTTAGGTGTGCAATCGACAGAGCTTAATATTGTATTTGGCATGTTCTTTGGGATCTTTGGTCCGATTGCAGTTGAAATTGTATTATCAAAAAGTAATTACGCATCACGAATTTTTTTAGGGCAAAAAAGTACTGTTAAATATGCACAAAAGTCGACATAGGAAACGATGTTTGTATATGAGTACTAATTATGTGCGCATTTTTTACGTAGCAGTGATTAGTGAATTTTAATAAAGCAGTACACATTACTAATATGGTTACTACACTGAGATCTTTATAAATCTAAAACAGTCAGTCAGTTAATTTATTTAGTTATTGAATTTTAAAATTTTGATTTATTGAAGTTATAAATATGACTCTATTATTACAAGGTAAGTTTTTTGAGCCAATCGCCAGCTATTTTAAATAAGTTTTTAGGCACAGCCGGTTTACAAATGATAAGCCGTGCTTTATCCGTTATAGCAGGCGTAATACTTGCCCGTTATTTAGGACCTGAGCAATATGGCTTATATACCTATGTTTTATCAATTATTGCCATAGTCACAATACCTGTTATAGCAGGTTTACCACAATTATTGATCCGTGAAATTGCACATGCTGAATTAGAAGGTAAATGGGGAGAATTAAAGGGGTTACTCAGGTGGTCATCGGCATTTATTATCAGTATTTCTGCGCTTGTGATGCTTACGACCATGCTTATTTTATATTTAGGCTTAATAAGTTCCCAGACTGCTAGTTTACTTTGGTTTGCAATTTTTTTGATCCCTATAAAAAGCTTTTCTGCAAAGCAAGGAGCTATTTTAAACGGTTTTAGAAAACCAATTCTAGGCTTATTTCCAGAGTTTATTTTGATGCCATTTTTAGCCATTTTAGTTTACTTATATTTTATTGTATCAAAAACTGAGTTCACCAGTTTACTGCTTATAAAAGTACAGTTAATAACATCGGCATTAACGCTGTTATTAGGCTTAGGGCTAATATTTAAAGAGCGATCGAATAACCTTAACCATGTTAAACCTACTTACTATTTTAAAAAATGGCATATTGCATTACTCCCGTTTACGCTAATGATATTTATTAGCACCATGAATGCACAGCTTGCAAACGTATTTTTAGGCTACTTTGATGATAAAGAGTCTGTCGCTTCTTTTAAGGTAGCTTTACAAGGGGTGACATTAGTTACCTTAGGGTTTGCAGCGGTAAACAATATTATAGGCCCTAAAGTTGCTAGGTTGTATAGAAGTGGCGATATACAGTCAACACAGGCTTTACTAACTAAAAGTGTAAAGTTAAGCGCCACTTTTTCAATACCAATAGCGGTTGTTTTAATTTTTTTTGGGGATTGGTTTATAAGAATACTTTTTGGAGAGCAATATCTGGCTTCCCATCCAATTCTTATTATTTTATGTATTGGCCAAATAATTAATATTTGTTTTGGCTCTGTTGGTTTAGTGCTGAATATGACAGGAAATGAAAAACGTTCATTAAAAGCATTGTTGGCTACATTATTAATAAACGTGTTGTTGTTATTTATTTTAGTGCCTATCTATCAAGCAATTGGGGCGGCTTTAGCTGTAAGCATGAGTCTAGTGCTGTGGAATATTTGGATGTCGATTGATGTATATAAAATAACAAAGTTAAAAACTTGGTTATGCTAAATTTCATTTATAAAAATTAAAAGGATTAAGCTAAATGGTTGAGTTAAGCATCATTATTCCTACTTATGGAAGAGTCACAAAAATAAGAAATGCAATACAAAGTGCACTTATAAACTCACTTTGTGAGGTAATAGTTGTTGATGATAATGGTAAAGGGTCAGAGCATCAGCTAAATACAGAGTCTATTTTAGAGGATTTAATTGTCTCTAAAAAAATAAAATACATACCATTAGAAAAAAACTCAGGAGCAGGGATTGCCAGAAACGTTGGTATTAAGCAAGCCAATGGCGAGTATGTTACTTTTTTAGACGATGATGATTTTTTTATAGATGGGAAATTACTCGAAAAACTTAACTTTTTTAAACACCAACAAGAGCAGCCTGCTGTCTGTTGTAGCCATATGCAAGTAGAAGAAAATGGTAAAGGTGTTTTAGCAAACGATGATAAGTTTGTAGGCCATGACGCTAAGACCTTTTTGCTATCTGGGAGTTGTTATACTTCAATGATAATGATTAAAAAAAGTGTTTTAGAAGCCATAGGTGGGTTTTATGATACACCTTACTTACAAGATCATACCTTAATGTTAAAGGCCTTTATTCAAAATTATAGTGTGTGCGTATTTGCTGAAAATGTCTTTGTGCATACAATCCACAATGGAGCGAGTATTACCACAGGTACTCGACCAATAGCAGGCGTACAGCTCAGGTGTAAATTAGAAAAAGAGCTAAGTAATAAGGTCACGTTGTCAGCTTCAGAGCAAAACGATTTGAATTATAGGTGGAGCACAATTGACTATCATAATTACTGGCTTGAACATGGGCGCAATTTCTCTTTATTTAAATTTTTGTTCACAAAAATAGTATGGCGCTCAAGAACAAGCGAACAACTTTATGAATCATTTAAGTTACTCGTAAAGTTTGGGATGAAATATCAATATTACTCAAAGTAAAAGGAAGCTTTATTTTGATCTATCACAATAAAACTTTTCTGTTAAATAGAACAATGTTGATTCTTGTTTTTGTATCATTAGTTTCACTGCTAGCGCCTTTTTATATAGGAATTTTTGCTTTATTCACGTATTTAACAACTAAAAGATCTGAGTGGCTTTACGTTTTTTTTATTAGCTTTATTTTGCTTTTTTGCAATATGAATTTACACAAAGAAGCATGGGCATTTGGCGATTTTTTAGGGATAGGCAATGACTTAGGCTGGTATTCAACCCAATGGTTTGCATTCAATAATTATCAATATGGTTTTTTGAGTATTTTTGATGAAGATTATGCAATTTTTATTAATGATGGCTTTTTAGTACAACCGAAAATATCGGAGCCGATTTATCATGGCTATTCCTACTTCTTTTCAAAATTAACGAATGGCAATTATATATTTTATACGTATACGATTACGTTATTTATCTATTTACCAGCATGTATTGTTATTTACAAGATATTAGATTCAGCTAAATTTAGTGAGGTGTTAATTGCGTTAGCGCTGATGTTTTTTATTTTTTATTCAATGAAATTTACAAACATGTTTAACATGATACGGCATTATTGCTCAGGTTCTTTCTTAATTATTACTCTGTTTTTTTTATATTTTGACAAAATACGCTTCGCCATTTTTTTTGGTGTCATCGCATCATTAACACATAATGCAGCCGTGGTTGTTTGTGCAATTTATTTTGTTGTTTATTATGTTACGGCCTCCGATGAAAGAAGTAATAGATACAAAATTTTATATGTCGTTATGGGCTCTGCGGCAATATCAATATTATACCTTTTAGTTTATTACGCCACATTTACCAATTATGAAGAATTAGATGATAGAGGTTCAGGAATACTATTTAAGCTTTTAGATGTTGCTATCGTACTGCTTTCTATATTCGCCTATATGGTTAGGCGTAAATCGACATTTGATAAGATGTGGTTTTATTATATAGGTATTATCGTATTAATTTGTTTTATGCATACAACAAACTTCTTACAGCTACGCTATTATGCCTACTTTGATTATTTTAGATGGATTGGCTTGGTATATATATTTTCTTTAATACTACGTGTTGTCAGGCTAAAGCTACTGTTTTTTTCATTATCTTTAATCGCGTTTATTTTATTTTTGTGGTACAGAATTTATATTTCTGATTTCGATTTTAACGGAATGTTCCACCATTATTTCTTTATAAAATTTTAACTTCATATTATGTAATAACTACTTATAGGGATTGTAATGAAAATTTTATTATTAACAACATGTATATGTAATGACGAAAATATCAAAGACTTAAAAAGACTAATACTATCGATAAATAGTGTAAGAAACATTCAATTTGTACACTATGTACTATTACAAAGTGCAGATGGCTACAGTGAAGAGTGTTTACTTGGGCTAGCTAGTAACTATACGCTAATCACAATTAGTCAAAGTCATATTGTGTCGTTATCAAAGGCAAGAAATAAGCTTATTAAAGAAGTGAACAGTCGGTATTCATTGAATGATTTTGATTTCGTGTCCTGCCCAGACGATGACTGTTGGTACCCAGAAGGGTTTTGGAATAGCTTTAATGAACTACAAGCACTCAGTCGATTTGAATTGTTTTATACTCAATTTTCATCAGCACCAAGTATTAGCCCCTTTACTTCTAATGAACATAATTCGTCAAACTTAATACGATACGCATCATCTAACACTACATTTTATGCATCTAAAGTATTTAATGAAGTAGGGCTGTTTGATGAAAACTTTGGCGTCGGCGCTAAAAATAATGGAGGTGAAGATTTGGACTTTGCAATAAAAGCTTCACTTATTAGTAAGGTTATATTTTTTATGAACTCTGCAGCTATTGGCCATCGTGATCCATTACCAGAATTTAGATATAAGTATTTTCAAGGCTCTTTCGCGGTATTAAATAACCACAAACTAAAAAGTACTGCTCTTTACTATCACTATTTGCGAAAGCTTATGGTTGGTATTTTTTATTATTCACAAAGAAAAATAAAGTTTGCTGACTTTAAAGTAATAAAATAGGAGCTTAAAGCGATGGACCCTATCTTAAAGTCATTAACTTTAGTCAATGAGGTATCTTTAGCCAGTATTTTAGAGCGTATCACAAATACGGATAAAGCAATTTCGATCGGTTTTTTAAATCAGTATGCATATAACTTAATAAGTAGTAGTGATGCTATAAAAGCTAACTTTTTCGATTTAGATTATTTATTCAGAGACGGTAAAGGGGTTGAATTAGCGTGCTTGTACAACAATATTGACCCTCAATCTAACTTAAATGGTACAGACTTTATTCCGCGATTAATCTCGCAATTATATTTATCTAACAAGGAAATGACCCTTTTTGCGTACGGTACTCAGCAACCTTGGTTAGATATAGGTGCAACCTCGCTTTTTAACACCTCCCAATATTATAGTTTAAATGGGTTTAAAGATGTCGACTGTTATCTTGAGCACAATTTACAGTATCAAACTGAGAGTCTTAACGTAGTCGTTCTTGCTATGGGTATGCCTAAGCAAGAGCTGATAGCTACACAACTAAAACTACAGAGCAAAAATAAAATGATAATAATATGTGGTGGTGCAATATTGGATTTTCAAGCGGGTAGGGTAAAGCGCGCACCGACGATATTTAGAAAGCTTGGTTTTGAGTGGCTATACAGATTTGCTCTAGAGCCTAAAAGGTTATTTTCTCGTTATGTTGTCGGGATCCCATTGTTTTTTTTAAATGTATATCGCTCCAGTACTAAAAGAGTTTTGTAATTAAAGGGAGTGGTAAAAGTTAATTTCTATTAGCGTGAAGCTAACGCTTAAATCAAAGATATAATAACAATTTGATGGCTATTTTTGACGTGAGATCTACATTATTGCGATAAATTGTACTAACCTTAATAAAAGCAATGTAATTAATAATAATTTTAGTATGTTAGGTAAAATGTTTTTAAGGGAGGGTGATTCTAATGAATTATAAAAGTTATTGTCATTTAAGTCAGGATATAAAAGAACACTTGCCTAAAATACAGAGTTTAAACTTTGATTTAATTGTAGGCCTTCCAAGAAGTGGTTTAACACCAGCTAATATGCTGGCATTGTATTTGAATATTCATTGTACGGATTTGATTTCTTTAATTAATAATTCAGAGCTCAAAACAGGAAGTACACGAAAAAGTAAAAATCAATATTTAAAATACCCACAAAACGCACAAAAAATATTATTAGTGGATGACAGTATTGCAAAAGGTGACTCGATTAAAGCTGATATGGCTTTAATTCCCACATATTTACACAGTAAAATTACGACATGTGCAATTTACTCATCGCTAAAACAAAGAAATGATGTTGATTTTTTTCTAGAGTACCTACCATCACCAAGGGTGTTTGAATGGAACATTTTTCATCATCCAATTTTAACGACTGCTTGTTTAGATATAGATGGTGTTTTGTGTATTGACCCTACTGAAGAGCAAACTAATGATGCCGAAAAGTACATTGAGTTTATTTTAAATGCACAGCCATTATTTATACCCTCTAGAAAAGTTTATGCGCTTGTTACCAGCCGGTCAGAAAAGTATCGAGAACAGACTGAGATATGGTTAAAAAAGTATAAAGTAGAATACGAGTATTTAATTATGCAAGATTTACCTGGTAAAGAAGGAGGACAAAAGCAAATTAGTCATGCAAAGCATAAAGCTTTATTTTATCAAAAAAGTAGTGCAGAGCTTTTTATTGAAAGCGACTATAAGCAAAGTATTGAAATTAATCATATCACTAAAAAACCAGTTTTTTGTGCAGCTAGTAACCAAATAATTAACAACGGCTTTTATAATCTAAAGCATGAAGCAGTTACAAGCTTAAAAGAACGGTTGGCTTCGTTTATACCTCGTGGCATAAAAAATCAGATTAAAAAATTATATTAACTTTATTTACAAAGACTTATCTTGTTCTTTAGATAAATAGAGCCTAGCTTATATTATTGTTAATTTGCAAGTGTGTAGGGCTCCCATCAACTCAAAATATAAAAGCTAAGTTTTCAGTATTCACCGTATTTAGGCTTGATATTGTTTGCGCTTAAGCTCTTCAGTACTTAGCGTTTTTTGTTTATTAACTAACGCCAAACGTTTGTGTAAGCCTTACTGGTTAGTCATTGCCACCGTGTGCAGTATTATGTGACCACAGGCTACCCTAAAACCACCAAATAATAAAGATACACCATGCTTGTATTAAATCTAGAAGCAAACACTTATAACGTGTTTTCGGTTGTGTTATTAATTATTATCTAAACCAGTTAGCGGTCTGCTCTCTTACTTTTTGTACAGTCTATTATTTTTCTAAAGAATTACACTAGGGTAAAAATGTACTATTTCACAGGGTTTGGTTGATAGTAGTTTTTATATAGTCGCAGTTTAAACCTAAACACTGATAAGCAGGCTGTATAAAGCGATCTTTTATGTTTGTTTTTGTTTTATGTTTGTTTATTTTGTGTTTGTTTTATTAAGTTGTTTATTTTATTGGCTATAAATAAAACTATTAAAACCTTCAAGTAAACAGTAATTAAGCCCCAAGGTAATAGGTTGCTATTATGTTGTTGGTAAATGAATGTAGTTGCTAAAACTAAGTAGATGATAATTAAAAATAGCTGTAGGGCAAATTACACATCAAGAACAGAGCCAAAAATGTGCAAAATTTATTGTAATATTATGCTATTAGCTTTTATTCATCGGCATAGTTTTTACTGAGAGAGTAAGTTACGTATACCCTACTCATAATATTAACCAGATGGATTCATGCATTGTTTATTTAAATATCTAAGCATGATTACATAAAAAAGGGCTGTTGTTTAGATGAGGAGTTGTAGTTTAGATACATTTATATTTTAAGAAATATGTTTAATAAAATAGCTTTAACCTTTTGTATATTAGTAAACCCGCCTGTATGTTAATTGTGCAATTTGAGATGTTAATTTAGTATTAATTCCATAGTCTAGTGATGCTTCTTCTTACCTGAGACCAATTAATAGGAATTAATAGTTATGAGCTCTTCAAGGACATTTAAGTTATCAGGTTCGTCAGATGCCTGCTTTTATAGACTCTTCGATATTTTTGCATTATTTTTTGCTTTTCAATGCTCCGCCTTATTTTATAACTTTAATCTAAGCTCTTTTTATATGGTATCAGTGCTAAGTGTTGCATTAATTTACTTATATTGCGCTGAAATATTTTCTACTTATAGATCGTGGCGAGCAGGGAAGTTTAGGGTAATGATGTTGTGTGTTTGGGGCGCTTTATTAGTTTCATTCGCTTGTTTGTTTTTTATATCATTTATTTTTAAGTTTTCAGAATCCTTATCTCGGATTGGCATTAGCTTGTGGTTTTTATTAAGCATGCTTTATTTATATTTATGGCGCTTAGCTGTGTACTTGTATAAGCGAAATCGTCGTAAATTTGGTTCATATTTACGCAATGTAGCCATCATTGGTGCTACAGAAACCGCTGCTTACTTATATGATGAAATTGAGAAAAATGATGAGTTAGGCTTTAAGTTTTTAGGGTTTTTTGATGATAGAAACCCAGAGCGTTTATTTAGTAAATTAGCCTCTCATGATGTTGCAGGCAACATACAAAAAGCTGTGGATTTAGCAAGAGAGGGCAGAGTTGATGTGTTATATATTGCTCTTCCCATGAAAGCAGAAAAACGTATTGCAGACATTTTATTGCAGCTGGGTGATACCACAGTTGATGTGCATATAATACCTGACTTTTTGCTTTCTAATCTTATACATGCGCGTATTGAACATGTTGGCGAAGTTGATACTTTGAGTGTGTTTGAGTCGCCATGCATTGGTGCTCATGAGTTTATTAAGCGTACAGAGGATATTGTGTTTTCAATGATTATATTGTTATTGATTTCGCCATTACTATTAGTTATTGCCGCGGCAGTGAAATTAACATCAGCTGGTCCTGTAATATTTAAGCAAGATCGTTATGGACTTGATGGACGAAAAATAAAAGTTTGGAAATTCCGTTCAATGACAGTCACAGAAAACAGCAAAGTGGTAACTCAAGCTACAAAAAATGATGTGAGGATAACAAAGTTAGGCCGATTTTTGCGACGTACGAGTCTTGATGAACTTCCTCAGTTTTTAAATGTACTTGAAGGTGACATGTCCATTGTTGGCCCAAGACCTCATGCGGTTGCGCACAACGAAGAGTATAGAAAAAAAGTAGAGTTTTATATGTTTAGGCACAAAGCCAAACCAGGCATTACAGGGTGGGCGCAAGTTAACGGCTGGCGTGGTGAAACAGATACGTTAATAAAAATGGCGAAACGTGTAGAGTATGACCTACACTATATTAAGAACTGGTCATTACTATTTGATATAAAAATAATAATCATAACAATATTTAAAGGATTTAAGAATGAAAATGCCTACTAATACAATTGCCCCTTGCCTACTCGTTGTTTGTATTGGGGGCAGTCCTTATGCAGCGGCTAACCTAAAACCAGGTAGTATTATTACAAAAGATGGTGCCGAAATAACGCCTACACTACAAACAGGAGTGAGTACTAATAATAACTTTTTTAGAACACCAACTAATGAGGAGTCGCGGTTAATATGGAATATATCACCTAACATTTCGGCTGTAATTGAAGATGGCCCAGACAATTATAAGCTTAATGTTGGAACAATAACGTCCTTTCATAATAAAGATACCACAGATAACTTCACTCAAGTGACCACAGCAGCGAGCGTTCATAAAGAGTTTACCCAACAGCATAGACTCGATATTAAAGGTGATGCAGATTGGTTATATGAACCCAGAGGAAGTGGTTTAACCGAAGGTTTGGGGGATATTGTTAATGAATTAGTAAAGTACCAACAGCAAAATGTAACAACGCGTTATGAATATGGCGCAAAAAGCTCTAAAGCTCAAGTTGCGCTTATTGCTGGTTTTTTCAATAAAAAATACCAAAATTTTAGACCTGTATCTCAATATCGCGATTATGATAAAACTTTAGTGGGAATAACCGGTTACTACAATACGCTTGCAGCAACGCGCACTTTTTTGGAGCTAACACAAGAAAAGTACCGCTATGATGTTTTGCAAGCCAATGGTATTTCACGAGATTCAGATGACAGAAAAATATTACTGGGAATAGAGTGGGAGGCAACGGCGGTAACATCCGGTACCTTCAAAGTCGGTTATCAAGACAAAGATTTTTTTTCTGACCTACGTGAAGATTTTACCGGTTTAAGCTGGGAAGCCGCAGTACTTTGGCAACCACTTACTTATTCATCGTTACAATTTTTAACTAGCCGCTCAGCTAAAGATCCCTTAGTAGCAGGTGATTATATTAAAGAGAGTGTTTATAACATTACCTGGGATCACAATTGGAGTAATTACTTTAGTTCGTTGGCAAGTTTAAATTATGCAGATGAGCAATACACTGGGGATGTTGGCAGACAAGATAAAACAACAGCGGCTCGACTAGGTTTAAACTATTTGGTTAGTAACTTTGGGATGGTATCTAGTTACGTTGATTTTATAGATAAAAACTCTAATCAAAATACGATTGAATATGATCGTGTCATTGTCGGGATTAATTTTACCTTTGTTTTAAAGGCTAATCGATGAAATTTTGGATGCTTGTTTGCCTGGCTTTTTTATTAAGTTTTAATAGTTTTAGCCAAAATGCGCAAAACTATACTTTAGGGCCAGGTGACAAAATTGAAATAAAAGTTTTTGGCCAACCAGATTTAGATGTGACGGCGTTATTAGGTAACAGTGGCAAAGTTAATTACCCTTTTTTGGGAAAAGTTAAACTCGCTGGCCTAAATACATCACAGGTTGAACAAATAATAATAAGAGGGCTACAGCCTGACTATTTAGTTAACCCCAATGTGTATGCGCAAGTTACACAATATCGACCTTTTTATATTCATGGTGAGGTAAATAACCCAGGTGCATACCCTTATCAGCCGGCAATGACAGTAAATCAAGCGATTGCACTTGGCGGTGGATTAACAGAGCGAGCATCGATAGATAAAATATATATTTTTAAAGAACAAACCAAAGAGCAACAAATTAGAGGCAGTTTAAACAGTCAAATTGCAGCGGGCGACACCATTAAAATAGAACAGCGCTTGTTTTAAGCCGTTAAAGGCAGTGATGAATGAATCAAAAATCAGAAAAATTAAATAATAATGATGATGTAATTGAGTTGGGCATTAACTTTAATGTTATTAAGCAAGCAAAGTGGCGAATTTTGAGCTTTGCGATAGTTATTACATTATTAGCGATAATGATTACGTTAACTTTAATACCTAAATATAAAGCAAGTGCAACGTTATTAATTGAAGCTGAGCAGGCTAAAGCGGTTAGTTTTGAAGAAATATATGGTTTAGACTCAAACCAAAAAGAATATTATTTAACTCAATTTGAGGTAATAAAATCAGACAGTATTGCACGTGAAGTTATTACGAAACTAGATCTGCAGTCACACACTGACTTTATTCCAAAACCTTCAATATTTAATGAAGTTAATATACTAATTAAAGAGTTGCTGCCTTTTTTAAATAAAAAAGAAGTTGCTGCGCTCTCGTATGAAGATCAAGTTGAGCAACAAATGCAAGATTTGCTTAGTATATTTAATAAAGCATTAATAGTTTCACCAATTCGTAAAACGCAATTAGTTAGGGTGAGTTTTGAGTCGAGTGATTCTAAACTTGCAGCCTTAGTAGCAAATACGGTAGGTGAGGTATACATAGACAGCCAAATGCGCGCCAAAATGGGGATAACGCAACAGGCAACAAGCTGGTTAAACACACGCTTGTCACAGTTACGGATCCAATTAGATGATTCAGAGGTTCGACTGCAGGCGTACCGAGAGGCGCAGCAATTAGTTGATATAGAAGGTATTGCGGGGCTAGTGACACAAGAGCTAGAGCAAATGTCTCAGCAGTTAGTTGATGCTCGAGCCGCAAGAAATAATTTAAAGAGTATAAACAGAGTAATCAAGGAGTACGGAAATAATAATATAGAATTTTTAGGTAGTATGCCCGAAATAACATCACATAAAGTAGTACAAGATGTAAAGCGCGAGTTAGTACTTGTTGAGCGAAAAGTGAGTGACTTGGGCGAAGTATATGGCAATAAGCACCCAAAAATGATTTCTGCTAAAGCTGAACTTGCAACTGTAAAAGCTAATTTAAATAAGCAAATTAAAGGCCTAGTTACAGGTATCGAAAAAGAGTTAAACAGAACAACTCGAACCGTTAATACATTAGAAGCTGATCTAAAAAAAATCCGAGATGATTATCAATATATTACACGCAAAGAAACGCAGTATAATCAGTTAAAACGTGAAGTTGAAACTAACCGAAATATATTTAATACATTTTTATCTCGCTCTAAAGAAACCGAAGTAACCAGCGACTTCACCTCAGCAGCAGCTCGCTTTACCGATAGAGCATACACACCTAAATATCCCAGTAAGCCCAATAAAAAGCTTATTGTAATAATTACATTTATAGCTAGCTTTGCCTTTGCAGTAGTGATGAGCTTTATATTTGATGCATTAAACGATACGGTAAAAACAAAAAATGACGTTGAAAGTAAACTAGCGCAACGCATGCTAGGTTTATTACCCAAAGTTAAAATATCGAGAAAGAATCCGTTTCCGATATACGCATATTTAGAGGATGAATACCGTCGTTTTGCAGAATCTGTGCGTACATTTAGAACAAGCTTATTGCTTACTCAGTTAGACCGAAATCATCAAATAATAGCAGTTACATCAAGCGTCCCAGGTGAAGGGAAAACCACAACATCAGCTAACTTAGCCTTATCGCTTGCGCAAATGGGGAGCGTTTTACTGATTGATGCTGATTTACGTAAACCCAGCTTAGCAAAACGGTTTGATATACCCGTATTTCACCCAGGCTTAAGCAATTTAATTACTGGCACAGAGCAGTTTTCTGAGTGCGTTCATTTAGATGAGCGCTCTGGTGTTGCTATTATGCCAAGTGGGCAAATACCATCAAATCCGTTAGAGTTACTCTCTAGCGCCCGGTTTGATGAGTTATTAAAGGTTTTAAAAACCAAGTACGATCACATCATTATTGACACTCCCCCAACACAAGCGGTTAGTGACGCATTAGTAATTGCACAAAGTGTTGATTCGGTAGTGTATGTAGTGAGAGCAGACGTAACAAGAGTAAAACCGATTAAAGCTGGGTTAGAGCGTTTGTTTGAGGTAAAAGCACATGTGGCAGGCGTTATACTTAACCAAGTAGATATGAGCAAAACTAAAGATGAGCATAGCTACGGATACTATGATTATTATGATTACTCACAACCGCCAGAAAAACCTCAACCTAATGGCTAAATTATGATTGATATTCATTCGCATATTTTACCCGGTATTGACGATGGTGCTAAAAATTTAAATGAATCTTTAGCATTATTAAAGCTAGCGCAAAGTGATGGAATAACACATATGGTGATTACTCCGCATATTCATATAGGGCGATTTGATAACTCCGCGGTACAACTTCGCAGAGACTTAGCTGATTTAAAAGAGCATGCAAAACAGGCTCAAATTACTATAAAGCTAGCAGTAGCGGCAGAAGTACGCCTTGATATAGAGTTAATGGCACTGGTAAAGGCAAATAAATTGCCCTTCATTGGGAATTTAGCCGGAGCAAATTACTTATTGTTAGAGCTACCACATTCTCATGTACCACCAGGCTACGATAAGTTTATTGGCTGGTTAACAAAACAAAATATTAAAGTGATTATACCTCACCCTGAACGTAACCGTGATATTCAGGCTAATCCTTTTTATATAGAACATTTAAAGCAGTTAGGTTGTGAGTTTCAATTAACCGCTTCAAGTATTGAAGGGGGGTGGGGGGATAAAGCAAAACAAATTAGCAATGACATGCTTAAAGGTAATTTAGTTAATTATGTTGCCTCTGATGCGCATTCGGTAAAACGTAGGCCGCCAATACTTAGTAAAGCAAAACACATTGTGAGTAATTTAGTAGGGGAGGATAAAGCACATATGTTATTTGTAACTAACCCTTGGCGCTTAACTGAGTCACTATTTTGTGATTAGTTTTAAATTAAATAGGTTAATCCCTATTATTGTTTTAGCGCTTATAACCTTGTTTATTGCCTATTACAGTATAAAAAGCATACGCGCCAATGCTTGGTATTTTAATGCTAGAAATACGCTGGAACAGCTGTCCTCTCCAATTAAGCGCTCAGAATTAAAGCAGGCCGAAAAAGCTATTACTTTAGCGGCTAAATTTGAGCCAAGCCATCCTCATTATTGGCACTTGAATGCGTATATAAAAATATTATCAGTAAGTATTTTAAATCAGCCGACTGTAATTAATGCTCCTACACATCAGCTGGCTTACCAACAAGCCGAACAAGCGCTTTTAAAGTCTATTGAATTAAGGCAAACATGGGCAGAAACTTGGATAGCATTGGCGCAAGTGGTGAGTTATCAAGATGGGCCCACAGAGCAGGTTTATGATTATATTCAACAAGCAAAAAAAGTAGGACCTTATAAGCTTGATGTACATTTAGGTATTATTCAAATAGCGTTGATTCATTGGTCGCAGCTAACTCCACAATACAAAGCTTTATATGTTAACGAATTGAAGTTAGCAGTTAAATATGGCTATAAATTCAATCAAGTATTTGATATTGCAAAACAAAGTAATAGCTTACCCATATTGTGTTTATCGTTACAATTTGGTGGCGATTTCGATTCTGTTCGCAAAAGTTATATATTTAAAAAACATTGTGGTAGTGGCAAATAAAAATGCCCAGAGTTATAAAAACTCTGGGCTATAAAATGGCTCTTAGTTGAGCCTTACGTTAACTGAAGACGCTTTCTTGATTATAGGGAGAAGAAGAAAGTACATATAAGTATAGCTAAAATCATTAAAACCGCACATTTATTATCCGAATTTAAGTACTTTTAACAACCCAATTATATTCAAAAATGTATACATGTTTTAATACTCACATTTTACATTAAACGCTGTTTAATTGCTTTGTGCCCATGTTATTAGCTGCGTATTTTGTACTAGATCGCGTGGGAGTGAGTTTTTAACTTTATTTTTTTGCCATTTACCTAAGCCAATAGGGCAGCCACATAAAGTTAAAATAACTTCTCCTGTATTTTGGCTTACATCAGCTAAGCGAATATCCTTACCCTGAAAGTAGTCGTTAGCTTGAGTGTCGGTTAAAGGCAACACATTACTTTTACACTGCTTACCAAATGCGGTTGCAAACTCGTGGGCTAAACGCACGCCATTATTATGAATGGCACCAAGTTGAATGCCTAAACGGGCGTATTTAATTTTGTTTTGCACAGCTTCAAACTCCTGCGGAAATAACCACAGCTCTTTATCGCGCTGCATTAATATGCCCGGTAAGGTATTTAAACCAAATTGTTGCTTAAGTGTTTGCATAAAAACAGCACTTTTTTTGCTCTCAAATTGCTGAAACGGAAAAGCACCTTTTTTGACTTTTAGATTAGGGTTGTCACTACTTGCTTGTTTTTTGAATTTGGCAATAAAAAAGCCTTCACTGTCAAACGTTTGCGGCCACACATGTAAATACCCCTCTGGCGTAGTTGCTTTACTTGCGCCAGGAAATAGATCACTTAAAGACTCGGGTATTATACAGTCGCCAAATTCACTGAGTAAAAAGTCGCACACGTGTTGGTTTTCAAGTGGAGTAAGCGTACAGGTTGAATACACTAAGGTTCCACCGGGCTTTAAGGCGTAAAATGCACTTTTAATTAGATCTTTTTGTACTTGGGCAATTTCAATATTAGAGTCGATTGACCAATTTTTTAGTGCATCTGCATCTTTTCGTACCGTGCCTTCGCCAGAGCAGGGGGCATCGAGTAAAATGCTATCAAAGCACTCAAACATATAATTACCAAAAATTACCCCATCAAAATGCGATAACGCACAGTTACCTACTCCCATGCGTTTTAAAGTAGCGCTAAGTACTTTTAAGCGTGATGACGAAAGCTCATTTGCAACCAACACCCCTTGGTTATTCATTAGTGCAGCAAGCTGCGAAGTTTTAGAACCAGGTGCAGATGCCATATCAAGAACGTAATTAGTGTGCTCTATACTTTGTTTTAGTGCTATGGGGGGCAGCATAGAGCTTGCTTCTTGAACATACATAGCACCGCTAAGGTGAAGATCGGTATTGCCAAGTGCTAGGTTTTGCTCTTCTGCGGCAGGGCGCTCTAACCAAAAACCTTCCTCGCACCATGGAATAGGAGTGAGTAGCCAATTTTTTTGCTTAGCGTATTGCTTAAACTCAGTAACAGATATTTTTAAGGTATTAACACGAATAGATTTTCGTAGTGGCCGCCGGCAAGCATTAATAAAGTCGTCTATATCTAGGTGTGCAGGTAAATAGGTTTTTACATCATCGATAAAGTGCTCGGGGATAAAGGTATTTGCGTCCACGGTTTGGCCAGTCGTTATATTAAAGACAAATAATAACATTTCTTAAAGTGTGTTTCAGTGCTTAACAGGTAAAAAGTTAGTTTTTATTGGTGTCGACACTTAGCAGTGGTTTATCACTTTAGAGCAGATAATTATTATACTTTAGGCTAATGATGTCGACAATAAGTGTGTTTTTTAAGTTTTACATACTGTTTTAGGGTTGACACTTAGTGGTAGTGAGTTCATAGTGGCTTTATAAATTGTCGACAATCTAATAGTAACCTATGACGCAAAGCCTGTTAAATGAAACACCTATTACAACCGCATCAGATCAAGTGTTTGTAAATATGCGCCGAGAAATAGTAGAGGGCAGCATAGCACAAGGCAGTAAAATATCTGAGCCAGAACTGGCAAAGCGTTATGGAGTGAGCCGTGCAACGCTGCGTGAAGCGTTAAATCGTTTAGAAAGCTGTTATTTAGTTGAGCGTAAAGCCAACATAGGTTGCCGAGTTGTATCGTTAACAGCAGATCGCTTGATAGAAGTTTATCAAGTGCGCAGTGCCTTAGAGGGCTTGGCGTGTCGTCTTGCTGCCGACAATATGGCAGCCGATGAAGTCCAAGGTTTAAAGCAATTACTTAATCAGCATTTAAAAACGCAACGAGTAAAAGAAGGCGAGTCGTACTATCAAGAAGCAGGTGATTTAGATTTTCATTACCGCATTATTAAAGGCAGTAAAAATGCCCACTTGATTCATTTGCTATGCCACGACCTTTATCAATTAATAAGAATGTACCGTGTACAAATGGGTATGGTTGGTCCGCGGGTATCAAAAGCATTTGATGAGCACTTAGCTATTATTAATGCGATTGAAAACCACGATGGTGAATTAGCCGAAATGTTGATGAAGCGCCACATAAGTGCTTCACAAGCCAATATTCAAACTAAATTTGATTTACTTGCAGCGCAAACTAAAGCCAGTTAAATAAATCGTTTTAGTATTTAAAATATCAAAACTGCCCCAGAGCAGCCACCGTTCAAAGTTAGGAGAAACGAATGTCAGCAGGATCAAAGTTTAAACAGGCTATTGCCAATAATCACCCATTACAAATAGTGGGTACTATTAATGCGTACACAGCAATGATGGCTGAAAAAATGGGTCATCAGGCAATTTACTTATCGGGTGCTGGTGTTGCCAATGCTTCTTTTGGTATGCCTGATTTAGGTATGACTAGCCTTGATAACGTGCTTGAAGATATTCGCCGTATTACCGGTGCAAGCGACTTACCTTTATTAGTAGATGCAGATACAGGTTGGGGTGGTGCGTTTAATATTGCCCGTACAGTAAAAGAAATGACTAAAGCAGGCGCTGCCGGTTTCCATATTGAAGACCAAGTAGCGCAAAAGCGTTGTGGCCACCGCCCAAATAAAGAAATAGTTAGCCAAGGTGAAATGGTTGACCGTATTAAAGCTGCTGTAGATGCAAAAACCGATAGTGACTTTTACATTATGGCACGTACCGATGCGTTTCAAAAAGAAGGTTTAAATGCCGCTATTGAGCGCGCAGCAGCGTGTGTTGAAGCCGGTGCAGACGCCATTTTTGCAGAAGCCGTGCACGACCTTGCCGACTACCAAGCATTTACAAAAGCGATTAACGTTCCTGTATTGGCTAACATTACTGAGTTTGGTCAAACGCCTATTTATACTAAAGAGCAGTTAGGCGATGTAGGCGTTGAAATGGTGCTTTACCCATTAAGCGCATTTAGAGCGATGAACAAAGCAGCCTATAATGTATATAGCTCAATTTTAAATGAAGGTTCGCAACAAAGCCAAATTGAAAATATGCAAACCCGTGCTGAGCTTTATGATTTTTTAGATTATCACACCTATGAAAATACCCTAGATAACCTTTTTTCATCAACTAAATAATAACAATTTAAGGAGATAAATTATGAGTACTAAAGTATTAGCGGGTGCAGGTTTACGCGGTCAAGTAGCAGGTCAAACTGCATTATGTACAGTAGGCCAAACAGGTTCAGGTTTAACTTATTGTGGTTACGATATTAGCGAGCTTGCTGAAAAAGCGCAGTTTGAAGAAGTATCGTTTTTATTATCTCGTGGCGAATTACCAACAACCGGTGAGCTTGCAGAATACAAAGCTAAACTAAAAAGCTTACGCGGCTTACCACAAGCACTTAAAACAGTGCTTGAGAACATTCCAAAAGACGCACACCCAATGGATGTGATGCGCACAGGTTGCTCTATGCTGGGTAACCTTGAAATGGAAAATGATTTTAGCGAAGCCAATGATGCGATTGACCGCATGGTTGCAGTATTTCCAAGTATTATTTGTTACTGGTATCGCTTTACGCATGATGGCGTACGCATTGAAACGCAAACAGATGATGACTCAGTTGGCGCGCATTTTTTAACCTTATTACACGATAAAGCCCCGTCTGAGCTATTTGCTCAAGTAATGAATGTGTCACTAATTTTATACGCAGAGCATGAATTTAATGCCTCAACCTTTACTGGTCGTGTGTGTGCATCAACGCTATCTGATATTCATTCATGTGTAACCGGTGCCATAGGTACGTTACGTGGGCCATTACATGGTGGTGCTAACGAAGCGGCAATGGATATGATTGAAAACTTCACCAGCGCAGATCAAGCAGAGCAAGAAATTATGGGCATGCTTGAGCGTAAAGATAAAATTATGGGCTTTGGCCACGCTATTTATCGCGAATCAGATCCACGTAACGTAATTATTAAAAAGTGGTCTGAAAAGCTCGCAGCAGAAGTAGGTGATGATGTACTTTATCCTGTGTCTGTTCGTTGTGAAGAAGTAATGTGGCGCGAGAAAAAGTTATTTTGTAATGCTGATTTCTTCCACGCATCGGCGTATCACTTTATGGATATTCCGACTAAATTATTTACGCCAATATTTGTAATGAGCCGCGTAACAGGTTGGACAGCACACGTTAAAGAGCAACGTGCAAATAACCGTATTATTCGTCCAAGTGCTGATTACACTGGGCCAGATGCACGTAGCTACACACCTATCGAATCACGTTAAAATTATTTGGTGGGCACGTAAAGTGCTCACCTTTTTTATTTGCTGCACACTATTTTAAGGCTCATCACTTTTCACTCCCTCCTTAAATAAGCTAGTAGTGCACAACCACCGTCACCAAATTAGCGAATATTTTAATGACTATAATAAATAATACTGAATATCGAAAACCCTTACCCAATTCAAACGTTGATTATTTTGATGCTCAAGCAGCTGTTGATGCAATTAAACCAGGTGCATATGCAACACTGCCTTATACATCACGTGTATTTGCCGAAAACTTAGTGCGCCGCTGCGATCCAGCAATGCTTACCGATGCACTAAACCAGTTGATTGAACGCAAACAAGATTTAGACTTTCCTTGGTATCCGGCGCGTGTAGTGTGTCACGATATTTTGGGTCAAACTGCACTGGTTGACTTAGCTGGACTGCGTGACGCGATTGCTGCTAAAGGTGGCGATCCGTCTAAAGTAAACCCAGTTGTACCTACGCAATTAATTGTAGATCACTCTTTGTCGGTAGAGCATGCAGGGTTTGATCCCGATGCATTTGAAAAAAACCGTGCTATAGAAGACAGACGTAACGATGACCGTTTCCATTTTATAAACTGGACCAAAACAGCGTTTAAAAATATTGATGTGATCCCGCCAGGTAACGGCATTATGCATCAAATTAACCTTGAAAAAATGTCGCCGGTAATTCAAAACCGCGATGGTATTGCCTTCCCAGATACCTTAGTAGGTACAGACAGCCATACTCCACACGTTGATGCACTGGGTGTTATTGCTGTGGGTGTAGGTGGCCTTGAAGCAGAAAGCGTAATGCTAGGGCGCGCTTCGTACATGCGCCTGCCAGACATTGTAGGGGTTGAGCTAACAGGTAAGCGCCAACCGGGTATTACCGCTACCGATATCGTACTGGCTATTACTGAATTTTTACGCGCGCAGCGTGTGGTATCAGCATACTTAGAATTTTACGGTGAAGGTGCCGATGCACTTACGCTGGGCGATCGTGCAACTATTTCAAATATGACGCCTGAATTTGGTGCCACAGCGGCGATGTTTTACATCGACGATATGACCATAGATTATTTGCGTTTAACGGGTCGTGAAGAAGAGCAAATTGCACTGGTAGAAAACTACGCTAAAACCACCGGCTTGTGGAGCGATAGCTTAAAAACAGCGCAGTACGATCGCGTGCTTAAGTTTGATTTATCAAGTGTGGGGCGCAACATTGCTGGGCCATCAAATCCACATCGCCGTGTATCTACAAGCGATTTAGCTAAAGAAGGTATTTCAGGCGTAGTTGAAAACGAAGCAGGCTTAATGCCAGATGGTGCGTGTATTATTGCCGCTATTACCAGCTGTACAAACACCAGTAACCCACGCAACGTGATTGCCGCGGCATTACTTGCGCGTAATGCTAACGCCAAGGGGTTAACGCGTAAACCTTGGGTAAAAACCTCATTAGCACCGGGCTCTAAAGCCGTGCAATCGTACCTAGAAGACGCTAACTTACTTACTGAACTTGAACAGCTAGGTTTTGGTATTGTTGGTTTTGCTTGTACTACGTGTAATGGCATGAGTGGCGCGCTTGACCCTGTAATTCAAAAAGAAGTGATTGATCGCGACTTATACGCCACCGCGGTACTGTCGGGTAACCGTAACTTTGACGGCCGTATTCATCCTTACGCCAAACAAGCGTTTTTAGCATCGCCGCCTTTGGTTGTTGCTTATGCAATTGCCGGTACGATTCGTTTTGATATTGAAAAAGATATACTAGGTAAAGATCAGCAAGGTAACGACGTTACCCTTAAAGATTTATGGCCGTCAGATGAAGAAATTGACGCAGTAGTTAAGCAAAGCGTTAAGCCAGAGCAATTTAGAAAAGTATACGAGCCCATGTTTAACTTAACCGTAGATTACGGTGAAGATAACGACCCGCTATACGAATGGCGTCCAGAAAGCACTTATATTCGCCGACCTCCTTATTGGGAAGGTGCATTAGCGGGCGAGCGTACCATGACAGGTATGCGTGCACTGGCAGTACTTGGCGATAACATTACAACCGATCACTTATCGCCTTCAAATGCGATAATGGCCAGCAGTGCCGCGGGTGAATACCTATTAAAAATGAACGTACCTGAGGAAGACTTTAACTCATACGCAACCCATAGGGGCGATCATTTAACAGCGCAGCGCGCTACGTTTGCTAACCCTAAATTGCTAAATGAAATGGTACTTGATGAAAGCGGCGAAATTAAGCAAGGTTCGTACGCGCGCATAGAACCAGAGGGCAAAAATACTCGCATGTGGGAAGCAATCGAAGCATACATGCAGCGTAAGCAACCACTTATTATTGTGGCTGGCGCAGATTATGGCCAAGGCTCGTCGCGCGATTGGGCGGCAAAAGGCGTAAGACTCGCGGGTGTTGAAGTAATTGCAGCTGAAGGGTTTGAACGTATTCACCGTACTAACCTAGTGGGTATGGGCGTTTTACCGCTAGAGTTTAAAGCGGGAACAACTCGTAAAACACTCAAACTAGATGGCAGTGAAAGTTACGATGTAACGGGTGAACCAACCCCTGGTTGCACACTTAACTTGTCGATCACTCGTAAAAATGGCGAAGTACTAAACGTACCAATGAAATGTCGTATAGATACACAAGAAGAGCTGTCTATTTATGCTGCAGGTGGTGTATTACAACGCTTTGCACAAGACTTTTTAGAAGCTACAAAAACAGCATAAGGGCAGGGTTAATTATGTTTAAACCACAAATTAAAGTACCAGCCACATACATGCGTGGCGGTACTAGCAAAGGGGTGTTTTTTAACCTTAGTGACTTGCCAAAGCCTGCCCAAGTGGCAGGTGAGGCACGTAATAACTTATTACTGCGCGTTATTGGCAGCCCAGATCCGTACGGCAAACAAACCGATGGTATGGGCGGTGCTACATCTAGCACCAGTAAAACGGTTATTTTAAGTAAAAGTGAGCAAGCCGATCACGATGTTGACTATTTATTTGGCCAAGTGGCAATAGATAAAGCATTTGTTGATTTTAGCGGCAACTGCGGTAATTTAACCGCAGCTGTCGGTGCTTTTGCTATTAGTAATGACTTAGTTGATAAAAGCCGTGTACCCGATAATGGCGTTGCTGTTGTACGTGTGTGGCAAGCCAATATTAAAAAAAGCATTTTAGTGCATGTACCTATGACTAATGGCGAAGTACAAGAAACCGGTGACTTTGAGCTAGACGGCGTTACATTTGCAGCAGCTGAAGTAAAACTTGAATTTATTGACCCTGCAGATGGCGACGGGGCGTTATTCCCAACTGGCAATGTGGTAGATGATCTAGAAGTGCCGGGAGTCGGTACTTTAAAAGCGACGATGATCAACGCAGGCATTCCCACCATTTTTGTTAATGCAAGCGACATTGGTTATACCGGCACTGAATTGCAAGATGATATAAACGCAGATGCAGCAGCGCTTGAAAAGCTTGAAACCATTCGTGCCTATGGCGCAGTTAAAATGGGACTCATACAAAATATTGATGAGGCAGCAGCACGCCAACATACACCTAAAGTGGCATTTGTTGGTGCAGCACAAAATTACAAAGCGTCAAGCGGTAAGCAAATTAACGCCAGTGAAATTAACTTGTTAGTGCGCGCTATGTCTATGGGTAAATTACACCATGCAATGATGGGCACAGCAGCAGTAGCTATTGGTACCGCTGCGGCAATTGACGGTACGTTAGTTAATTTAGCCGCTGGTGGCGGGGCATTGAGTGAAGTTAACTTTGGTCACCCATCGGGCACCTTAAAAGTAGGCGCACACGCTACAAATACGGATGGTAACTGGCAAGTAACTAAAGCCAGTATGAGCCGCAGTGCACGGGTACTAATGGAAGGCGTGGTAAGAGTACCGCAATAAAGCATTGTTTTAATTACGATTAAGTTATTTATAATTTATGCATAAGTTGATGCGGTAATACTTTAGGGTATTACTCATCAACTTTTTTGTTTATGGGCTATTTTTGATACTCGTTGACTCTCGTTTGACCAAGCGGGGTAAATATTTATGCTCACTGTGACTGACACTTTCAACTATTTCATTTTTAAAGTGTGTTAACGCCAACTGAGCTGCATGCTGCGCCATTTTTTCAATGGGATAGTTTAAAGTGGTTAGTTTTGGCCTTGAATAACGCGCAATCAGCACATCATCAAAACCAATCACCGACACATCACCGGGTACTTTATAGCCATTATCTTCAAGTGTTGAAATAGCACCAATAGCCATAGCATCGTTATAAACAAAAATAGCGCTGAAGGGCTGCCCAGAGGCTAATAAGTTTTGCGCAGCGCTTTGTCCGCCTTGTAGGGTAGGCTCCGCGTATTTAATCAGCGCAGGGCTAATTGGATTACCTGCCATATTTAGTTCTGCCGAAAAACCATTAAGGCGTAGCGCAGGATCTTCAATTTGATATTTACTGCTTATACAGGCAATGTTTTTATGTTTGAGCGTCATTAGATGGCGCGCTGCTATTTTTGCGCCTTCTTCGTTATCTAACCAAATACATTTATGTTTTATTTGCTCAATGTGTCTATTGATAAGCACTAAGCCGGGGAGTTTTTCACATAAAGTAATTAGTTCGCAGTCAGGAATTATTTTACTATGCATAACAACAGTTTGGCAGCGGCGCTCAAGTAATAAATTGATAGCAGCGCGTTCAGATTCTACACTTTGTCCTGCGGTACTTAACAACAATTGCATATTATTTTCGCGGGCTACTTTATCTACCCCGCTGGCTAATGATGCAAAAAATGGATCGCTAAGTTCGGGGATCACCACGCCTATGGTCATACTTTTTCGGGTTACTAAAGCACGTGCATTAGCATTGGGCGTGTAGCCAAGCTCTTGCATTACTTTATTTACTTTTTCTATGGTTGCCTTACTTACTTTAGGGCCATTATTAATTACACGAGATACCGAGGCGATAGAAACGCCTGCAATTCTGGCTACATCTTTTATTGTTGTCATTGACGGGTAATCGTTTTCTACATCCTGTTAATAATAAAATTTACACTATTTAACGTGGGCTGTATATGTTGATTTTTTAGGTTGCAAATAATGGGGTAAGCGTTTACCCTTTTCGGTTTTATCATAAACCACATTTGAGATATTTATGGATACAATTTTTGACCCAACTGAGCATCCACATCGTCGCTACAATCCATTGATTGATGAGTGGGTGTTAGTTTCACCGCATCGTGCCAAACGACCTTGGCAGGGACAAGTTGAAACTCTCGATGAAGACGTTAGAGAAAGTCATGATGAAAGCTGTTTTTTATGTGCTGGTAATACTCGTATAAACGGTGAGGTTAATGACAACTATAAAAAAACTTATGTGTTTACTAATGACTTTGCAGCTCTGAAAATTGATACTCCAGAATTTAAAACAGATGATCCGCTATTTAAAATGGCCACAGAGCAAGGCGAAAGTCGTGTTATTTGCTTCTCTCCAGATCACAGCAAAACCTTACCGCAACTTAGTATTAGCGCCATTACCGACATTGTTAAAACATGGCAAAGCCAGTGCTTAGAGTTAGGCGAAAAGTATAACTGGGTGCAGGTATTTGAAAACAAAGGGGCGATGATGGGGTGCTCAAATCCGCATCCGCATGGCCAAATTTGGTCGCAGCAGCAATTACCTACTTTGGTAAATAAAAAACAACATGCGCTGAGCGACTATGCTAAAAAATATAACAGTAACTTATTACTTGATTACGCTCAGCGTGAAGCGCAGTCGGGCGAGCGTGTTGTTGTTAAAAATGAAGATTGGCTGGTGGTTGTACCGTACTGGGCAGGCTGGCCATTTGAAACCTTATTATTACCGCGTTTTGCGTTAACACGTATGGTCGACTTAACCCCAGAACAAGCGGTAACTCTAGCCGATGCATTAAAACAAATTACCACTAAATACGACAATTTATTTAATTGTTCGTTCCCATATTCTATGGGCTGGCACGGCGCGCCTTATGATGGGCAAGAGCATAGTGAATGGCAGCTTCATGCAAGCTTTTTTCCACCATTATTACGCTCAGCTACTGTGCGTAAATTTATGGTGGGTTACGAAATGATGGCTGAATCACAACGTGATTTAACCCCAGAGCAAGCAGCACAAAGATTACGTGATGTACCAAACGTACATTATAAGGAGGCTAAGTAATGCCAAGAACTACAATGCTTATTAGCCAATTTGAACAACATTTTAATTGCCCGCCAGAACAGCTATTTCATGCACCTGGGCGCGTTAACCTCATTGGTGAACACACAGATTATAATGATGGTTTTGTGCTACCTGCTGCGATTAATTTTGGCACCGACATTGCTGCAAAAGCACGAGCTGATCGCAACATTAACGTCTTAGCAATTGATTGTAACAGCGAAACCAATAGTTTTAGCCTAGATAAAATAGAATTTAGCCAACAACAAATGTGGGTTAATTATATTCGCGGCACACTGCAAGCATTAATGCAAAGCTATCCAAATATTAGTGGCGCCGACTTAGTGGTATCGGGAAATGTGCCACAAGGTACAGGTTTGAGTTCATCAGCTAGTTTTGAAATTGCTCTTTTAAAAACGTTTGCAACATTAAACAATATTCCGCTCGATGGTGTTAAAGCGGCACTTATGGGACAAAGTGCTGAAAATAATTTTGTCGGCTGTAATTGCGGCATTATGGATCAATTAATTTCATCGATGGGCAAGCAAGGGCATGCCATGTTGCTCGATTGCAGAAGTTTAACCTTTGAATATGCTGTGATTCCAAAGGGAATGTCGTTAGTTATTGTTAACTCTAATGTTAAAAGAGGGCTGGTCGACAGCGAATACAATACCCGACGCGAGCAATGCGAAGCTGCAGCAAAGCACTTTAATAAACCGGCATTGCGCGATGTTACTCTTGAGGAACTAGAAGCAGAGCAAGCTAATTTACCGCCATTAATATATAAGCGCGCTAAACATATACTCACTGAAAATACCCGTACCGAACTAGCTCTCAAAGCGCTAAACGTCAATGATATGGTAACCATGAGCCAACTTATGGCACAATCGCACCTATCAATGAAAAATGATTTTGATATTACTACCTCTCAAATAGACTTTTTAGTAGATATTACTGCTCAAGTTTTAGGCGATAAAGGCGGAGTGCGTATGACCGGTGGTGGTTTTGGTGGTTGTATCGTTGCTTTAACACCGGATCATTTAGTTGAGCAAGTACGTAACACTATTGATACACATTATTATGCAAAAACAGGGCTTCAAGCAGACGTTTACGTATGCCTGGCTTCTCAAGGTGCTTTTAGTAATTAATAAAACACAATAAAAATCAATAAGACAACAAGGTTAAAGCTATGAAATTACAACCGCTCGACATTGCCATATTTGTTACTTATGTGGTGGGGTTATTAGTACTCGCGCTGTGGATCTCGCGAGAGGAGAAAGGTGCTAGTAAAAATACCGAAGACTACTTTCTTGCTAGTAAAGCACTGCCTTGGTGGGCAATTGGTGCATCATTAATTGCCTCAAATATATCGGCAGAACAAATTATTGGCATGTCTGGTTCGGGCTATGCGATTGGTTTAGCTATTGCATCTTATGAGTGGATGGCGGCAATTACCTTAATTATTGTAGGTAAATATATGCTGCCGATATTTCTTAAAAATGAAATATTTACTATGCCGCAATATTTAGAGCAACGCTTTGATAGCAAAGTTAAAACAGTGTTAGCGCTGTTTTGGCTAGCGGTATATGTATTTGTAAATTTAACCGCTGTTTTATGGCTTGGTGGTTTAGCAATAGAAACCGTTGCCGGTGTTGACTGGATGTACGGGATGATCTTTTTAGCACTCTTTTCAGTGGCTTATTCACTTTATGGTGGTTTGAAAGCTGTTGCTTATACCGATATTTTACAAGTAGTACTGCTGGTATTTGGTGGCTTATTTTTAAGTTACTTAGCACTTGATGCAGTAGCAGATGGCGACGGAATAATAGCAGGCTTTGGCGTTTTAACTGATCAGCTTCCAAACCACTTTGATATGATTTTAAGCCCAGATAGCCCGCATTATATGAGTTTACCTGGTTTATCTGTATTAATTGGTGGCCTGTGGATAATGAACATTAGCTACTGGGGATTTAATCAATATATTATTCAACGCGCACTTGCCGCTAAAAACCTTAAAGAAGCACAAAAAGGTATTGCCTTTGCTGCCTATTTAAAATTACTAATGCCAGTAATTGTAGTGTTGCCAGGTATTGCTGCGGTTGTTTTATACCCGCAACTTACCACGCCAGATCAAGCGTATCCATCTATGATGGCGTTAATGCCAACAGGTATTAAAGGTCTTATTTTTGCTGCATTAGTGGCGGCAATTGTTTCATCACTTGCCTCTATGACTAACAGTATTTCAACTATTTTCACTATGGATATTTACAGCAAGTTAAAACTAGGTAAATCACAAAAACATTATGTATTTATAGGCCGCTCAGCTGCATTAATATCTTTAGCTATAGCCTTGGTTGTGGCAGAGCCATTATTAGGTAAGTTCGATCAAGCGTTTCAATATATTCAAGAATTCACCGGTTTCTTTACTCCAGGTATTGTAGTGATTTTTGTAATGGGTATGTTTTGGTCAAAAGCCAGTTCAGCGGGTGCGTTAGCTGCGGCAATTGGCTCGGCTGTATTCTCAATCCTGTTAAAAGTTTACTGGGTAGCGCTGCCATTTATGGACAGAGTAGGCTTAGTATTTTTACTGTGTTTAGCATTGTGTGTAATTGTATCATTAGCTAAGCCAGATAAAGGCCAAGACAGTAGCGTTAGCCTAGACGATGTTAACTTTAAAACCTCAAGCAACTTCAACATAGCGGCATTGGGTGTAGTTATCATCTTAATCGCTTTGTATACTACTTGGTGGTAATGCAGAATGCTTACTCAGTGAGTATGACAGCCATAGCTATCTGCTCACGTGTTTAACGCAAAATATAGTGAATCAAAGCAGCTTAGGTTGCTTTGATTTTTTTGTGTTCTAATAGACATAACAAGAAAACAGTAAATGAATCAATTACACAGTTATATATTAAGCAATGAGCAAGGCATGCGGGTCGAAATATTAAATTATGGCGCGCGGGTTAAATCTATTTTATTTCCGGTAAACGATACACCCACAGAAATGACAGTCGGGTATGCCGATAGCAGTCGTTATTTAACCGATACTTATTATTTAGGTGCTACCTGTGGTCGCGTTGCTAATCGTATTAGTGGTGCTAGTTTTGAGCTTGAAGGTGAGCAATATTTACTGAATAAAAATGATGGTGAAAATTGCTTACATGGCGGTGCGGATAACTTTTCTCTGCGTTTTTGGCAAGTGCAATCGAGTACTGCCAACGAAGTGATTTTGAGCTTAAGCTCAGAAGATGGCGACCAAGGTTTTCCTGGCAAGGTTGAAATGCAAATACGTTATCATTTATCACATGATAATAAGTTGACTATGAGTTTTAGCGCAACCACAAATAAAGCAACCCCTATTAACGCAACTAATCATTGCTACTTTAATTTAGGTGAGCAAAATTGCTTGCCACTCACGTTACAAATAAATGCGGCCAGCTATTTAGAGCGTGACAATAACAGCTTACCAACTGGTAGAGTGTTAAGTGTCAAAAATAGTGACTTTTGTTTTGACCAACCGGTTATTATTGGCCAGCGTCTGCAGTCAGCTCAGCACCCACAACTAACAGGACCAACAGGGTTTGATCATTGTTTTGTTATAAATCAGCCACAAGCAAACAAAGCTGCAGCGGTATTAAGCTCATTACGCAATAAAGTTAAAGTGTCGTTGTACACCGACCAAGCATCTATACAGCTTTATACTGGTGCATTTTTAGCCGCACCATTAAGCCCTGATCAGGGGGTGTGTTTAGAAGCTCAAAATTATAGCGATGCAGTAAACTTTCCAGATTTTGAAAACTCAATACTAAAGCCGGGCGAAGTTTATAATAAATATATTAGCTATCACTTTGAAAATATTTAAATAAAGCTGTGCTAATAGATAGCACAGCTTTATTCGCTATTTAGTATAAGGGCTATGAGCTATTTTTTAACGGGAATATCTTCGAGTATCTTTAAAATAGCCTGATTACTGTTTAATTTGGCTAAATCGATTAGGTAACTTTTTTCAAGATCTTGCATAGGTTGCTTTGTTAATAGCGCTTTTACTGACTCTTCTTCTGCATTTACTATGGCGGTTTTTAACGCTGCAAAGTTTGCGATACTGTGTTCATTTTGCTCAGTCATATTAAATCCTCTTATTGGCGCGAGTTGTGACTTTTAAAGTTATGGCCTTAACTACTTGGCCATATAATTAAATCTACGCGCTTTCATAAACCAGCCAGCGGTGTACTTACTCAATAACAAATAAGTCCATAAAGCTATTTACAGGCATGGCCTCAAGCGCTGTTTGATTTTTACAAAGCGTGAAAATAGTGTGGCATTGTTTATTCTCAAAGCGGGATGCTAAATTAGCTTTAAATTTCTGCTCCAATAGTGGTATCCCTTCTTCACGACGGCGACGATGACCCACAGGGTATTCTATAACTATGTCCTCGGTGCTACTGCCATCTTTAAAGAATACCTGAATAGCATTGGCGATAGAGCGTTTATCATCCTCTAAATATTCTTTGGTAAAGCGTGCATCTTCTACAATGTGCATTTTGTTGCGCAGCTCATCAATAATCGGGTGTGCGTTATGAAATTCGTCTTCGTAATGATCAGCGGTTAAATTGCCAAATATTAACGGCACTGCAATCATGTATTGTAAACAATGATCGCGATCGGCTGCGTTAGCAAGGGAACCCGTTTTTGAAATAATACGAATGGCCGACTCGTGAGTACGCACAACAATTTTATCAATATCAGCTAACCGATCTTTTACCTGAGGATGTAAAATAACCGACGCTTCAGCGGCTGTTTGGGCATGAAACTCAGCAGGAAACGATATTTTAAATAAAATATTTTCCATAACATAACTGCCGTAGTCTTGGGTGAGTAAAAACTGCCGTTCGGCCTCAGGTTTAAGTGCTTGGTCTTTGTTGGTTTTAGAAAAAGAGACATCATAAAACCCCCATTGCGGGGCTGTTAACACGCTTGGAATGCCCATTTCACCACGCATAGATATATCAGCTAAATGAACAGCTCGGGAAGTTGCATCGCCAGCAGCCCATGATTTACGAGAGCCTGCATTGGGTGCATGCCTATAGGTACGCAGCGCTGAGCCATCTACCCAAGCTTGTGATATAGCGGCCATAATTTGTTGTTTATTGCCGCCCATCATTTTAGTGGCAACCGCAGTAGATGCAACCCGTACTAATAATACGTGGCATAAACCCACCCGATTAAACGAATTTTTTAGCGCTATTACGCCTTGAATTTCATGCGCCATGATCATGGCTTCTAGCACTTCGCGCATTTTTAAAGGTTGTTCACCCTTGCTCAGTCTCACTTGAGATAGATGATCAGCAACGGCTAAAATAGCACCTAAGTTATCTGACGGATGACCCCATTCGGCGGCCAACCAAGTATCGTTATAATCGAGCCAGCGAATAATACAGCCAATATCCCATGCCGCTTTTACAGGGTCGAGTACCAAAGATGTGCCCGGTACGCGTGCACCATTAGGCACAATAGTACCTGCTACTATAGGGCCGAGGAGTTTGCTGCATTCAGGAAATCGCAGCGCTAATAGCCCACACCCTAAAGTGTCTATTAAACAGTTACGGGCAGTATTGAGTGCTTCCTTGCTGCTTACTTTATAATTTAATACATAATCAGCTATATCTTGTATTACATGGTCGTAATCAGGGCGATTATTAATATCTACATTATTACTCATTTTTTATCCTTATTCGTTTAATGTTAACGATTAGAATGTGCACTGAGTATTTAATACATATTTATTAAACACTTTTATTTTTAACTAGTTTACGTTTCAACCATAGCACGAGGCGTTACCAGCTAATAGGGAAGCAGGTAAACATAATGTCGTATATTTAAAATACACTTATGACTAGGTGAAATTATTATGTACACAGAAATATTGGGCGCTTTTGTATTAAATATTGTGTAATCTGTATTTAATTACCTAAATTCAAGATAATAGTGGAGACGCAAAAATTAAAAAGGGCAGCGTAGAGATCCGAGTGGATTTTGCGCTGCCCTTATTTATGCAAACTTAACGTTTAAAGTCATGTTTGTATTTAGTTGGTGATTAATCACCATTGCTTATAAACCCAAGTTTACAATTATAACTTAGGTCGCGTACCTTCAGCGTTAGACACTACCGCATCAATTTGTACTAGCGCGTTCATAGGGATAGCTGATACGCCTACCACAGTTCTTGCTGGCAAATCACCTTTAAAGAAGCTGGCGTACACTTTATCAATAGCGGCAATATCGCTAATGTTTTTAACTTGAATGTTAACTTTTACAAGGTCGTCCATAACATGATCAATACTCTCTACAATGGCTTTAATATTGTTTAAGCACTGTGTTGCTTGTGTTGTTACGTCATCAGCTACAAGATTAGCCGTTTTTGCATCAATGGGTAATTGTGCTGAAATATGGTTGTAGTGCGAAAACGCCACTGTTTGTGTAGATAGAGCATTAATTGGGGCATTTTTGGTATTACTTGCTCTAATAATAATGCCGTGTCTGTCCTCAACTGCTTGTGGTGGTGTGCCATCACCATGGGATATAACTGCATCAATTTGTACTAAAGCATCCATAGGCAGTGCTGCAACAACCATGGTTGATCTAGCTGGTACGTAAGCTACAGCTCTGGCAATAGCTGAGTCTGGAAAAAAGGTTGTATAAATTTCGTTTATTGCGTCAATATCTGCCGGATTTTTAACAAATATATTTACCTTAACTATGTCGTCAAAGGGTACGTCAATACTCTCTAAAATAGCTTTAATATTGCTTAAACACTGTTTAGTTTGATTTTTTATACCACCTGTTACTATTTCTCCCGATTTAGGATCGACAGGCACGGCTAGCGCATTTTAATCCCAGACTCTAACAGGGTTGAGCGGTAATCATCGTCTAGCCCTGCCATTTTCTTTTTCCTCGCCATACTAGCTGACTTAGATGTATCTT
>NZ_JAATTW010000109.1:0-1504 GCF_013414205.1 Pseudoalteromonas sp. MIP2626 | reverse complement strand
AAGATAGGGTTATTACCGTGACGTTAGACAATGGAAAAGAGTTTGCTCACCATGAGCATGTCGCACAAGCATTAGAATGTCGCACAAGCATTAGAAGCTGATGTGTATTTCGCTCATCCCTATTCATCATGGGAGCGAGGTATAAATGAGAATACCAACGGCTTACTTAGACGCTTCTTCCCCAAGGGAACTGATTTTATGGCACTAAGTGAAGCAGAGATACAGGCGGCAGTTGATAAGCTCAATCATCGACCAAGAAAAACAAGAGGGTATAAAACCCCTCATGAATTATTTACGGGGCAATCAGAAATACTGGTGGCTGCATAATGATTGCACTTAATACTTGAATTCGAGAATTATAACCTTGCTGTAATTGCGCTTAATTGACCTAGCACAAAGCAGCAAGATTATATGAGGTTCGATTATTTAGGTAGGTTTAACTCGCGCGCTAACTTTTGTGCGGAGATGGTACTGTACTGCAGCTCATCTGCTGCAGAGTTATCTGCAATCCATAACAATACATTACCTATTTCATCCGGTTCGGCTACAGCCTGCTGCAAGCCTTTAATACCCTGATCGCCAATAGTCGCTCTTAGCGTTTCAGTGTTAACAACTCCCGGGTTTACTGTAAAAGCGCGAATACCTTGATGACCATGTTCACGGCAAATAATACCCGACAGTCGCGACACTGCAGCCTTACCTGCACCGTATGCATAACCCCAGCCCCCTTTAGATGCAGGAATAGGCGGATCTTTTTCACCTGCTCCCGAGGTTATATTTATTATACAACCGCTTTGTTGGGCTAACATACTTGGTAAAACAGCTTGTGCTATTTGCACTGGCGCGCCTATGTAACCTCTAGCAACTTTTTCAAGCGTTTGCTGCGTTACATCTAGTAAAGAAGCATTAAGGCCAGCTCTCTGATAAATAGCATTATTAACAACCACGTCAATTTTACCAAAGTGTTCAAACACCTGCTTTAGGGCACTTGCAACGGAGTTAAAATCAAGTAAATCCATTTTTAGCGCAATAACCTCACAGCCTAATTGCTCCATCATTTGGGCTGTTTGTTTTAAACTTCCTTGCGTACTTTGTTGTGCTACCTCACTATCTAATTCACGAGCTGTTATTGCTACTCGATAACCTGCTTTTGCAAATGCGATAGCAGTTGCACGACCAATACCTCTACTTGCACCTGAAATAAACGCTACTTTTGACACAAATTATCTCCTATTTTTTATTTAACTTAGCATCAATTTAGCATTGCGGCATAGTTTAAATGGACCAAGGATTTTATTGTTATATGAAAATGCTACATAACTGATTACACAAGTAATAATGTGTGTTCTAAAAGCATCCGTTGTTAGATTAAATAAGTGATTTTGTGAGGAGATTTTGTGGTAATAAAGGTTAACGTTAGCTAAAAGCATCGAGTAGGGTGAGGCTTTTGCCTCATCCCTCTCACAGAACCGTACGTACGGGCCTCGTATACGGCTCCTGTATT
>NZ_JAATTW010000108.1:0-1552 GCF_013414205.1 Pseudoalteromonas sp. MIP2626 | reverse complement strand
CGGCTTATAGTTACTCCGTTCCATTAATTAATGTATTTACCTATCTCATTAATACATGGAATATGCTTCTGTTGATCACGAATATTTGAGCGGAAACAATCAATGTTTGTAACAAGACTTTCGGATCAACAGGAGTAATTTGTTTCAATACGCATACTCAGGGATTGTCGTAATGCCGACTATCTATAAGACTTGCGAGAAACACTATTAGCCTCTATTTATTCTTTCACTTTACCTCTAGGAGGCCCAAAATGGAAGCCTTTAACATCTCAGGTTTTGCTGCCCTTATCGGGATCGATTGGGCCGACCGTAAACATGATATTTGTGAAATAAACCGCGATACAAATACACAATATTTAAGTGTGATTTCCTCTGAGCCTAAGTCAATTAATGCATGGGCGCTTGAGTTAAAACAACGCTACAACGGCAGACCCGTTGCTGTCGCGTGTGAGCTAAAAAAAGGTCCACTTATATATGCACTCAGTAAATTTAAGCACATTATATTATTTGTGATTAACCCATCAAGTGTCGCTAAATACCGTGCAGCATTTTCGCACAGCGGGGCTAAAGATGATCCTACTGATGCGATTATTCAAGTTGAAATTCTACAACTTCACATGGATAAATTAACGGTTATTAGACCTGACTCAGAAGAAGTTAGGTGCCTTGCACAGCTTGTCGAATACAGACGTAAATTAGTACAAGATCGTGTTAATTTAACCAATAAAATAGCCACAACGCTAAAAAATTATTATCCCCACGTGATTGATTGGTTTAAAGAAAAGGACACTCAAATATTCTGTGACTTTTTACTGCGTTGGCCCTCTCTTACTCACGCTAAAAAAGCGAGAAAGCAAACACTACTCGACTTCTTTAATCAACATAACTCCCGCTACCCACTCGTTAATGAAAAGCGGATAAAAGAAATAAAGGATGCTGAAATTCTCACCGATGATATGGCCGTGATCACGCCAAACTTATTGCTTATTGAATGCCTCGTTCCTCAACTCAAACATTTAATGCAGGCAATAACCCGATTTGATGACGAAATTAAAACGCTTTATAAGCAACATAAAGATCGCGCTATTTTTGATAGTTTACCAGGTGCAGGACCACAATTAGCGCCTCGGTTATTAGCCGCTATGGGGTCAAATCGTGACCGTTATAAGTGCGCTGCTGACATACAAAAATACGCAGGCATTGCCCCTGTTACCGAGCGCAGTGGCAAGAAGGAATGGATACACTGGCGATATTCGTGCACTAAATTTTTAAGGCAAACATTTGTTGAATGGGCAGGATTATCTGTGCGTTATTCATTTTGGGCAAAAGCATATTATCGGCAGCAAGAGGCCAAAGGAAAACCCCATAATACCATCATCAGATCATTAGCATTTAAGTGGATAAGAATACTATTTAGGTGCTGGAAAACACATACGCCCTACGATGAATCAACTTACTTAATCGCATTGAAAAGTAAGGGATCACCGCTGTTAAAATTTGCGGTGGAAAGTGAGCTTTAGTGCTTGCTGTCCACCTCAGGGCGTGTTGTTAT
>NZ_JAATTW010000107.1:0-1603 GCF_013414205.1 Pseudoalteromonas sp. MIP2626 | reverse complement strand
CCAACAGAGCAAACAAAATATCCGTCAGACCAAAATGTTTTTTTAACCCAGAATTGCTTTTTAAACCATTTAAATCTCGACCATAGACTTTGCGTTGTAGATTGTTTAATTCTCCTAACGTAACTCGCAACACTGATATTGGGAGAGATCGTTAGCAATATGTGTATATGATCTTTGTCCACCTCGATCTCTTCGATATTAAATTCTGAGCGCTCTGCAATTTCAGTGATTTTTTGTTTTACAAAATCACCTACATCACCTTTTAACAATTGTTTTCTATATTTAACCACAAGTATTAAATGTAGCGCTATTAAATATTTACAGTGAGATTTAGTGTCATATTCCATCTTGACAACTCATTTTCATACAGTAGTCTATACAGTATATGAAAAAGACGCTTAGATACAACTACAGGCTAAATCCTACGCCAGAGCAAGAAGCTAAACTCGTTGAGTTTGGCGCGACAGCGCGTGGCATTTGGAACTTATTGTTGTCTGAGAACATACGTCGATACGAGCACGATAAAACGTTTTTGTTTTACAAAGACATGGCCTCACTACTTAAAGATATCAAGACGTTCGAAGAGTTTAACTGGATCAAAGCATTCGATTCTGCGGCAGCTCAACAAGTTGCCCGCGACCTGGAATTAGCGCTCAAGAATGTTTTTACTAAAGGTCGCTTGCAACGCTTTCCAAAGCACAAGATCTCATATAAAAAGAAAAAACGTCACAACGATAGTTTTCGAGCGGTCAATAACTCGCACTGTATCCGCATTGAAAATGGCGCTATCAGTATCCCAAAGGTAGGCAAGATACCCATTATCTTGCATCGCAAACTAGCAAGTAAAATCAAGACTGTAACTATCCAGTATCACCACGGAAAATGGGGATGCAGCATCACTCAGGAAGTTGAGTGCAAAACAGCTAAACAAGTTTTAAAAACAATCACAGGTTTTGACATTAACTCAAAGCAAACTGTTGTTGGCTCAGATGGTTTTGTGGTCGATAACCCCAAGTTTTTAAAGCAGTCAAAAACAAAGTTAAATCAATTGCAACGCCAGCTTGCACGCCGAACTAAAGGTTCAAATCGCTGGCAAAAAACCAAACAACGCATCAACAAATTACACGGCAAAATCTCACGGCAAAGGCTCGACTTTGCACACAAAATTTCACGCCAGATAACCAATGAAAATGACATTTTAGTGTTCGAAGATTTAAACGTAAAAGGGATGCAAAAGTTCAATGGCAGCATGGTTGCCGACAATGTGATGGGCTTAATTACTCAGCTTTCAAAATACAAAACTGAGCTTGAAGGTAAACTCTATCACGAGATTGGCAGGTTTGAAAAATCCACTGGGGTTTGTTCTGAATGCGGCCAACATCATGTTTTAACATTGAACGACAGGAATTTCACATGTACGGCTTGTGAAACTAACCAAAGCCGAGACTTGTCAGCGGCTAAAAGCATAGCAAAAACAGGTGAATTAGATTTGATTGCGGCTGGGATCGTCGCAAGGGTTCCCCCCACATCTCAGCAGAAATCAGCCATTAAAACGAAAGTCTTCGAGCTATCGAAGTTTGCTGTTGGAACTGAGAAAAAAGAA
>NZ_JAATTW010000105.1:0-1670 GCF_013414205.1 Pseudoalteromonas sp. MIP2626 | reverse complement strand
TCGCTTTAGCATTTACTATGATGTGGCTACCAATGTGGGCTGATTGATATATGTACTACAAAGATCAACAGCCCCTAGTCGCTTTTACCTAAACAAACACATGGCGCAAAAATAATGCCGCTAATTAGTCTTTTTTATCTATCGTTATTTCAAGCGTTTTGCTATTCCCAGCAAACCACTTCTGAACATACAAAGATCCAACAATAGGGGCAACGCCTTCATCTGGGACTTCTTTGTAACGAACACTGTTTTTTGTTTCTTTTTCGTATTCAAAAGTTACTACTTTTTTCGACATAAAATACTCCTTATACTCACATTTATACCTAGGATAATAATTTAATAGTTTTAACAAATAACTTAAAGTATTGCTACGTAATCATTTTTAAATAATCTAAAAATATTTTTCCGCTATAATTACGTATTACATTCAAGGCCGTCATACTCTTTAAAAGTGTTGGTTAATATTCCCGCCCCCTTACAATCCAAACGCGTAGAATATAAACCAATTTAAAACAATACCTTAACTAAATTAATACTTAAATGAGTACTGCTTTCAGTTTAAAAATAATGGTTATTTAACCCATAAATTTAATCTTTAATTAAAGCATCTAAGAGAGCTTGAAGTTATTATTTAAGCTGCTATATTGGAGCTATGAAAACATATATTTTTTTATTTAATTATATTATTTGTTTGGGGAGCTTCGCCCTAAAATTCCCCGCTTAAGCGGACGCTTCTCTGCGTCCATCTGTTTCACAGAATTTACTATTAATTTTTAATTTAACTTTTAATTTAGGCCATTCTCGGCAAGCTTTCTATCGCCTAGATTAAAGTGAGATTTAAATATTACTGTGTTTTTATTATCAATATTATTTATGCGCTATTGTTTAGCGTGTGGCAAATTTGGTTATTAAATACAGTAAAAGCATAAAGTTTCTTCGTTTAGTTTTAAGCAATATAAACGAAGATCTGTAATTATTTAATCTTATTAAAGGAGGTGAATAGCCGATTGATATTGTTTCTTTAATTTTTAGTTTACTAAAAGCAGAAGTAATTTATTTGTTATTTATTAATAGGTGATGATATGTCTAAAAATGATATGAAAAAACCACAGTTATCGTTAAAAGAAAAACGTAAGTTAAAACAAGAATCGAATACAACAGAAGTAGCAAAGCCAAGGAAAAAGAGAAAGGCTTAAGTTACTTTAAGTAACGCTAACTTTTAATGTTATTAGCTATGCCTTTAATTAGGCAAATAAAGTGAGCTGCGGTGGTTATTTACGATGAAGCCGAACGTGGATCAGCCGGCTTATCGGTAGAAGGAAACTAACCCCGCTCCACTTTTAATGCGAATAATTTATAAGTAACTAACGTTTATTTTCGACAAAGTCTGGAGGTAACTTACCTTGATTGTTGTTAGGTTTTTAGTTTGTGAAAAAAGCATTTTAAATTAATCTATTATTTATTGTTTAGGTGGTGAATATGTCTAAAAATGATAAGAAAAAACCCGCTTTATCGTTAAAAGAAAAACGTAAACTGAAAGAATCAAATACTGTTGAAGTTGCAAAACCAAGAAAGAGAAAATCTAAGTAATAACATCGAGTAGGGTGAGGCTTTTGCCTCATCCCTCTCACAGAACCGTACGTACGGGCCTCGTATACGGCTCCTGTATT
>NZ_JAATTW010000104.1:0-1767 GCF_013414205.1 Pseudoalteromonas sp. MIP2626 | reverse complement strand
TGTACTAATTACCCGTGAGGCTTAACCATACAACGCCAAACGCGTTTTATGTGACAGTTCAAGCAAGAAGTTAATATTGCTAAAGTAGATATTTACGCAAAGACTTAAAAAATATTATCAGATATTTTCCAAATTCAGTTAATTTGTAGTGATACGAATTAACGCCTAATTTGCTTGGTAACCATAGCGTTTTGGACCCACCTGACCCCATGCCGAACTCAGTAGTGAAACGAAACAGCGCCGATGATAGTGTAGCATTTGCTATGTGAAAGTAGGACATTGCCAGGCTCCAAATTGTAGAAAGCCCGAATTTAACGATTCGGGCTTTTTTACGTCTGCAGAAAAGTGAAATGTGGGTGGCTGAACTTTGAACGCTGACGTTTTCAATATAAATGGTATCTATATTTTTTGCTTATTCTGATATAATAATGTTTGAATTTAGCGCAGATACGCCTGATTTTATATTCTAAAACACCCCTTTTGATTGTTCCCTACGGTGTAGTTATTTATTAATAATAGATCTAAATGTGTGTAAATAAGCAAAAAAGAGATATTTAAATTGAACGAAATGTACTTAAACTTATATAGCACGGTGTACCAATGAAACCACTCGATAGACGCTTTTCTGTAGCCCCAATGTTGGATTGGACTGATCGTCATTGTCGTACTTTTCATCGTAAAATGACTAAGCATACAGTGTTGTACACGGAAATGATCACCACGGGTGCTATTTTGTTTGGCCGAGGCGACTACCTACACTTTAATCAACACGAAGGGCCTGTTGCATTGCAGCTGGGTGGCTCTGATCCACAGGCTCTTGCACAATGTGCAAAGCTTGCGGGTGAGCGTGGTTATGACGAAATTAACTTAAACGTAGGTTGCCCGTCAGATCGCGTGCAGAATGGTCGTTTCGGTGCTTGTTTAATGGGTGAGCCGCAATTGGTTGCTGACTGTGTGGCGGCAATGAAAGCAGAAGTAAATATACCTGTTACGGTTAAAACGCGCATTGGTATTGATGAGCAAGACTCGTATGAGTTTTTGTGTGCACTTATAGAAGCGTCGCATAATGTTGGTTGTGATGATTTTATTATTCATGCTCGTAAAGCTTGGTTAAAGGGGTTAAGCCCTAAAGAAAACCGAGAGGTACCGCCGCTTGATTATCCACGTGTTTATCAGTTGAAAAAAGATTATCCACAACTCGATTTAAGTCTTAATGGTGGTGTTAAAACAATTGAACAAAGTTTAGAGCATTTACAGCATATTGATGGTGTGATGATTGGTAGAGAAGCGTATAGCAACCCATTTATACTCAATGAAGTGGATGAAAAGATTTATGGTGATATCGCTAACACGCAATCTCGTCATGATGTCGTGCGCTCTATGTATAGTTATATTGAAGACGAAATGCGCTTAGGGGCTAACTTTTGGCATGTTGCTCGTCATATGCTGGGGATTTTTCAGGGGCAGCCTGGTGCCCGTGGATTTAGGCGTCATCTGTCTGAAAATGGCCATGGAAAACAAGCCGACTTATCGGTAATGGATAAAGCTTTGAGTTTTGTACCTGAATAATCAGCTAAGTGAATAATTTAATAAATGAATAAATACAGCCATCTTCGGATGGCTTTTTTGTTTGCCCAGCGAAGCTGGCAAACCCGATAGGCTGAAAGATGCCTTATTACCCTGACTAAGGGGAAGATAATCTGAATGGCAAGGGCGTCACTGGCCAACGGTGGGGTCTGAAGGAAGCCATAAGAAGTTAGAGGTACA
>NZ_JAATTW010000103.1:0-1804 GCF_013414205.1 Pseudoalteromonas sp. MIP2626 | reverse complement strand
ATGAACAACTCCCACTAAACGCTGCGCGTTTTGAAGGAGTTTCAAAAAGAAAGCCTAAGCTACCTTTTTAGGCTGGTTCCCAGCCTGAATACCTAACGCCCAGTTTAAGTTAACTTGCGCACTGGCTACATCGCGGGGCTTCTCACAACCACATTCGCATGAGTGCCAGCGGTCTGCTAAGGATTTCTTCTTCTTAGCTCCGCAGTCTGGGCAGGTTTGACTTGGCTTAACTTGCTTTGTTGGTACTTCAACAAATTCGCTACTAGCTTCTTCCGCTTTGTATCGCAGTAAATTAAGAGTCATGGCTGGCGCGGTGTTCAGAATTTCCCGATTCAGACCAGCCTTTTGTTTCACCATTTTTCCGTTTTTCTCGACAGTACCTTTGGCACTACGAGTCATGTTCTTAACGGTGAGTTTTTCGGTGGCGATCAATGCCGCCACTTCAACTAATTTTGCAGTTTCTTTATGAGTAAAATCGAGTCTTTGACGGGCGATTTTCTGGTGGAGTTTGGCTATTTGATGCTTTAATTTTCGCTGGGTGCGAGTGCCTTTTTTCGCTAACGCGAGGTCACGTTGTAAAGAGGTTAATCGCTCTTTGCTGTTTCTGAGGTAACGGGGGTTTTCGACTTGCTCAAAATTACCATCCTGATCGATAGTCGAAAAGTAATGAGAAACACCCCAATCCAAGCCAACAGCTTTAGTGCCACAGTTTCTCTCAATGGTGTCATACTCCATTGAAACTGAAATGAACCACTCACCATTCTTTCGGATGATTTCGGCAGTTTTCGGCTTGCCTCCTGTGTTTCTAGCTTTACCTCGGATCTTAACGATACCAACATCAGCCAAATAAACAGCACCATGCTTTTTTTCTTTCAGGTTGAGCTTCCAACCATCACCATGAGCCTTGTAGCCCCAACCTTTAAAGCGTTGAAATGGTTTAAAACGTGGGAATCCAGCTTTCTTATCACCTTTTTTGAGCCGTCTAAAAAAACCGTCAAAAGCCAGTGCAACACGTTTTAATGTGACTTGCTCACTCTGAGCATTAGCATTGAAAATGCCATGCGCTTTACGGTTATTACGCCACAGAGTGTTGATTTTGCACTGTTCGTGAAAGTTAAGACTGTAATTAGAATCACGATATGTTTCGATGCGATCACGTAAAGCCCAGTTGTACAACTGGTGATGGTGGACAAACAAATCCATCAGCGATTCTTCTTGAGAAACTGATGGTTTCATTTTATATGTAACTTTACGGATTGCTTTTTTCATAACAACTAATTATATTTAGTGGTTATGAAAAAACAAGCCCTAAATACGCTGTATCACAGCGTTTATAATATTCACTATCATTTAGTCCTTGTAACTAAATATCGTCATCGCTGTATCACGCCAGAGGTTGCCGCGTACTTAGAATCTCAGTACAAAAGGTTGTTAAAATCTTGGGATTGTGAGCTTTTGGAGTGCAATGGTGAGCCAGATCACCTTCACCTTTTAATTTCTGCTAATCCCAAGATGCAACCAAGTAAAATGGTGAACAGTTTAAAAACTGCTACATCAAGACTTGTGCGAAAGGAGTTTTCCGAACACTTGGGTGAGTTTTACTGGAAGCCAGTTTTTTACAGCAGAAGTTATTGTCTGGTTAGTTGCGGAGGTGCACCACTTGAAATCGTGAAGCAATATTTAGCTCAGCAGGAAGGATTTGATTAAAGCCACCACTTCGTGGTGGTGCGCCTTTCACCACCACCTAAATTAACTCGCTTTGGCTCATTAGATTTAGATGGAGCACTTGGCGCTATTGGGTAGA
>NZ_JAATTW010000102.1:0-1941 GCF_013414205.1 Pseudoalteromonas sp. MIP2626 | reverse complement strand
TGTTACCAGCAATGCAAAAATGATCCACTTCAACAATTGAAATCTGATCCAGTTAACTTAACACTGGTGCTTTTCGGTAAGCACCATGATTTCAAAAGAAGAGTTCATGAAAATAAAAGTCTTAGCCATGCAAGGCATGTCTCAACGAGCCATTGCTAAACAGTTAGGCATATCGCGTAACACCGTTAAAAAATACCTTCAAGGTGATTTTGACGAGCCGCATTATGCTACTCGTAAAACGGGTATTTCAAAATTAGAGGCCTTTAAACCATATTTGCATTCTCGGTTAGCTAAAGCTGCTCCAATACACTTATCAGCCGTTGTTTTACTCAGGGAAATTAAAGAGCAAGGCTATACCGGAGAAATATCGTTACTACGTCAATACCTGCATCAATATCGAGGGAGCGTTGAACCCCAACCCATTATTCGCTTTGAAACAGAAGCAGGTAAACAAATGCAAGTTGATTGGGGCCAAATGCGAGGTGGGAAATCACCTCTGCATGCCTTTGTCGCTGTTTTAGGCTATAGCCGTGCATTGTTTGTCGCGATTACTGACAACATGCGCTATGAAACGCTCGAAGCATGTCATCGCCAAGCCTTTGAGTATTTCCAAGGCATTCCACAGCAAGTGTGGTATGACAACATGAAAACCGTTGTTATAGAGCGTGATGCTTACGGTGAGGGTAAACACCGCTTTAATCAGCATTTTTACCAATTTAGTAAAGAAATGGGGTTCATTCCAAAGCTATGTAAGCCCTACCGCCCGCAAACAAAAGGCAAAGTAGAGCGAATGGTACGCTATGTGCGCGATAACTTTTATCAGCCATTGGCCACTAAATTATCTGCCCTTGAACTTACTTTGGACGTTGAAACTGCCAATGTTGAAGTCATTAACTGGTTGAACACAGTGGCTAACCAGCGTATTCACGACACAATAAAAGTAAAACCCGCAGATAGATTAAAAGAAGAGCAGACATACCTTCAATCTTTACCCCCGCTCCAACCTGTTGCACCACCACAGCCGGCAGAAGTGAGCATGCCTTTATTTGATATGTCCTTCGAGACTCAACCGTTACATCATGATTTAAACATTTACGCGCAGTTTTCGGAGGCTTTATGAACTTGCAATTAGCACGTTTGCATGAGCTAACAGAGGAGCTTCAACTCGCTGGTGTTGAAACGAACGCGACAGCGCTAGCGCAGCAAGCAGCAAAAGAAGAATGGGATTATTTACAGTTTCTAGAACGCATACTGCAAAGCGAGCAGAAGCACCGGCATCAACGTAAACAGGTTATGTTTACACGTATGGCTGGGTTTCCGTCATTAAAATCGCTCGAGGAATTTGATTTTACGTTCGCCACTGGTGTGCCCAAAAAACAGGTTAACGAGCTTGCCACACTCTCGTTTATTGAACGAAAAGAAAACATCGTTCTGCTCGGGCCATCTGGTGTAGGCAAAACACATATTGCCAGTGCGCTAGGTTACAAGGCAGTGCAAGCAGGCTTGAAAACCCGCTTTATTAGCGCATCTGATTTAATATTGCAATTAACCACCGCCCAACGACAAGATAAGTATAAACAAGTGATGCAGCGGTCAGTGCTGGCACCCAGGCTACTAATCATTGATGAAATAGGTTATTTACCGTTTAGTGCTCAAGAATCCAAGTTATTGTTTGACGTCATTGCAAAGCGTTATGAAAAAGGAGCGATAATACTCACAAGTAATCTCCCATTTGGACAATGGGGAAGCATTTTTGCGAATGATACAGCGTTAACATCAGCTATGTTAGATAGAATTTTACACCACTCACACATTGTTCAAATTAAGGGGGAAAGTTATAGAATTAAAGAAAAGAAACAAGCAGGGTTAATGGAAAACCTTAATAAATAGTGGATCAATATTCAAATGGTGGAGTGGATCACTTTTCGGTTGTTGTTGACA
>NZ_JAATTW010000101.1:0-1981 GCF_013414205.1 Pseudoalteromonas sp. MIP2626 | reverse complement strand
AGCAACTTGTGTACGCCCGACATGGGCATTGACTTATGAGGTGAAAGTCCTCTGTAGGAAGATCACCGTTTAAATAACACACTGTTATTAAACGATAACTACTAGCGAATGGCAAGGGCTAAATCGCGAGAGATAGTCTAGAGGAAGCCGCTAGCAAATCTGTGAGCTGATGAACAAAAACATCATATGAGGCGTAGGCTGGAGACGAGCTAGCACAAGATAGCGAAGTCATGTGATCTAACGGCCACCGTAAATGATGCAGTTGTGCAGAGAAAGTCGATGCACCTTATTCGGGGAGATCTGATAAACACGCATCCGCGCTAACGCTTGGAGATTACCAGTTAGGGACTGGTTGTTCAACCCTTGGCGCTTTGGTTGCTGCGACCTACAGCGAGCGAAATAGCAGTAAACAAGCGTTAGTTTCGACGCGCTTTATCGAGTAATCGCTAGAGTGATTTATCAGAAGTCAGCTGACGGCATAGTAGCCAAACGCCCATCGTAATGGAGGGGACACGGTGAAGGCCTGAACATCTTAACCAGAGGAGATACTACAAATGGACTTGAATTCACATAGATCACCGTGTTGTGATAGTGATGAACAGCGTTCGACTGTGAATAATACCTCGAATGAATACAACCAAACAGATCGTGACCTGATGGCAAGGGTACTGAGCAACCACAATATTGGTGCAGCATGGCAACATGTTAAGCGCAATAAAGGGGCTGCGGGTATTGATAATATGAGTATTGAGGAATTTAATCACTTCGCTAAGTTACATTGGCTGGGTATTAAACAACAATTACTTAGCGGCACTTATCAACCCTTGCCAGTCAAACGCGTGATGATACCCAAACCCGATGGCGGTGAGCGAATGCTTGGGATCCCTTCTGTTATCGACAGAGTGATCCAACAAGCTATTGCTCAAGTGATTAGCCCTTACTTTGAGCCTCTATTTTCACCACATAGTTATGGTTATCGCCCTCATAAAAGAGCCAGCCAAGCAGTAAATCATGTTCAATCTTGTGTTAAACAAGGTTATAAAACAGCAGTTGATATTGACTTGTCTAAGTTCTTTGATGAAGTAAACCATGACATGCTGATGAATCGTGTTGGTCGTAAAGTCAAAGACAAAGCACTCATGCGCCTACTTGGTAAATACCTCCGAGCGGGGATCGCAGAGCGCGAAACGGGTCTGTGGTTTGAGTCAACCAAAGGAGTCCCTCAAGGTGGGCCATTATCCCCTTTACTTTCCAATATTTTACTCGATGAATTAGATAAGAAGCTAACCTACAAACACCTTAAGTTTGCACGTTACGCTGATGACATAATCATTTTAGTAAAAACGAAAAGCGAAGGACTCATAATCCAACGGGAAATTACTGCGTTTATCACTCAGCGATTAAAACTCAAAGTGAATGAATCGAAAAGTCGAGTCGGTCCCGTATCAGGCTCGAAATTTCTCGGGTTTACCTTCCGTTACGCTCAAGTGCAGATCCACGAACAGGCGCTAAAGAAATTTAAAGCAAATGTAAGAGAACTCACTAACCGCAACTGGGGGATCTCAATGACCCTACAAATTCATAAACTCACGCAGTATTTACGCGGCTGGGGACACTACTACCTAATAGCCAACGCTTATCAACTAACAGTGGATTTAGATCATTGGATCCGTCGTAGGATAAGAATGTGCTACTGGCGGCAATGGCGTAAACCTCGCACCAAAGTACGCAGTTTAATAAAATTGGGTGTTAGCGAGCGACTCGCCATTGCCTGTGGTATCACCAGTAAAGGCCCTTGTAGAAGCTCAAAAACAAAAGGAATTAACATTGCGCTAGGTAATGACTATTTAGCATCACAAGGTTTAGTGTCATTGAAAGATATTTGGATCAATATTCATTACGGGAGATGAACCGCCCATTGCGGACCCGCATGATGGGTGGTGTGGGGGCTGGAGGTTAGAGACCTCCGGCTACCCGATTA
>NZ_JAATTW010000100.1:0-2185 GCF_013414205.1 Pseudoalteromonas sp. MIP2626 | reverse complement strand
AGTAAGTCGTATTTAATGAGTTTACCCAATAATTTTCGATAACTGCCATCGGCCTGTGCTAGAAATAGACTTTCAAGTAATTCTTTTAATCGAATATAGAAGACACTTTTTCCTTGTAAACAGTGCTCGTGACCCAAGGCACACGCGAGGTAGGTTTTGCCACAGCCTGTGGCGCCTGTAATTAATATATTCTGATGTAAACTCAGCCAGGTGCTTTGGCTGAGGCCGCGTATTTGTGCTTTATCTAGATTACGCTTCGGCGAGTAAATGAGTTGATTTAACTGACCCGGTACACGGAATTTTGCTTGTCGCACCAGTCGCTCTATTTTTCTTTGGTCACGCGTATCAATTTCATGCGTTAGCAATAAACTGACGCGCTCTATAAAGCTTTGTTCTTGATATAGGTTTGGCTGTTCAAGCTGCTGCTTGAGTGCTTGCTTTATACCCGATAACTTGAGCAATTGAAGTTGCTGATTAATTGTTTCTATCATGTTTGCATTCCTTAATGGTAGTAGTCTGTGCCACGTATGTTGCTGTGTGTAATTGGCTTTTCTGGCTCTGTTTGGAGTGTGGGTAATGGTTGTTGGTCTAACCCTTTTTGCAGCATTTGCTTAATAGATCTGTGTGTGGTCGTATTCATGCAAATTGCTCGGTAACATGCTCGCTCGAGGCGTTCTTTTGAATACGTTTTAGCTAAACTTAACACCCCTAAACAGGTGCGATAAGCTTGCTCTGGATGACGTTTGCTATTAAGCAATAATTCAACGACTTGATGAGTATAATCACCGATACTCAATGCCCATGAGCGTAAATTTATCGGTGACTGCTCATGCTGTTTTTGATGCGCCTTTGGCATATGATGTGTCTGTGTCGTATGTCCGCCTAAACGGTTTGAGCGAGGATGCTGTGCTATTAAAGTGCCGTCATAATAAAGCTGCACGAGTTGATTGGATATGTGTGCGCGTAATTGTTTTTTAACCCACAGATAAGGCACGCTGTAGTAATGTTTTTCTATTTCAACATGGTAATCAATATGCACACGTACTGTTTTGATTTGTGTATATTGATAGGGCTTTTCAGGCAATGGCTTTAATGCGTTTTTATCCACCATATCAAATAGCTGTTTGCGTGATTGTTGATATTGCTTCATCACCTTATTGTTCATCATATCCAGTAGCTTTGCTATTTCATGATTGAGTTGCGCTAAGCTGTGGAAGGTTTGGTTACGTAAGCGTGCCATGATCCAACGCTCAACAATTTGTACGCCGACTTCAGCCTTCGATTTATCTTTGGGTTTATAAGGTCTAGCCGGAATGACAGCAACGTTAAAGTACTCGGCTAACTGGTGGTACGTCGGATTTAAATCAGGCTCGTAGCGACAGGTTTTACTGACAGCACTTCTGAGATTATCGGGAATAACAACGTCAGGAACGCCGCCTAAAAATTCAAAGCAACGCGCATGACTCATTACCCAATCTTCAAGTTGCTGACTATACGTTGCTTCAGCATAGGTATAATTTGATGCACCTAGCACAGCAACGAATATCTGAGCAGTGCGCTTTTCTTGTGTCGTCGGACAAGTAATGGTAATTGTGGGGCCACAATAATCCACAAACAGCTTTTCACCCCCTTTATGCTGCTGACGCATTGAGAGTCGCTGCGTACCTAACCATTGTTTATAAGCTCGGCAGAAGTGACTGTAGCTGTAATAAGGCTCACCCACTTTTTCAAGTAACTCATCAAATACGAGCTGTAATGTTAGGTGTTTATGTTGTTTTAAGTCTTTATTGATATTTAACCAGTCAGGCGTTGGGTGTCTTTTTTTACGCGTTGAGAAGCGCTTGAGTTTGGTGTTGAAAAATGTATTTTGCTGTTTATCCTCTGGTATTGGCCATTGATTTAAGCCTAACTCATTGGCCTTTTTAAGGTAATTAGCCACAGTACCAGGTGAAATATTTAAACTTCTGGCAATCTCTCGATGGGATAATTGTGCTGAGTACTTCAGCCGTAAAATGGAATGTAATTTACTCATAGATATAGGTCTTGTTGTCATTGTTGTTATCCTCATCAAACGATTCAGATAACGGTTTAACACACCTACAAAAATGATAAAACGTGAACTCGGTTACGAGTGGTATTAAGCTTTGATCGGCAAAATCATTAAGAGCATAAAAGTGATCATTTA